>CABXVD010000013.1 GCA_902515625.1 uncultured Pelagibacteraceae bacterium
AATACAGAAACCAAAATCTGGTTAGTTTCAAAAAAAAGTAAAATTATAAAAAAAATATACTTTTCATCAAAAGAAATAACAAATAATAAGTTATCAAAAATATTTAAAAAAAATAATTTTCAATTTAAATATATAGAAAAAATTCTTTTCTGTAGCGTTGTTCCACAGACTTTTAATTTAATAAAAAAATTTTTATCTAAGAAAACTAATAGAAATTGTTACGAGGTTAAAAATTTAAATTTAAAATCTTTAATTAAAGTTAAAGTTGACTACAAACAAGTGGGCTCCGATAGAATAACTAATGCAATTAGCTTAATGAATGGTAAAAATAATTTTATTATTTTAGATTTTGGTACTGCTACAACTTTTGATGTCATAGTTAAAAAAATATACTTTGGGGGAATTATTGCTCCAGGCGTAAAATTATCCCTTAATTCTCTATCAGATAGGGCAACGCTGATTCCAAAGATTGACCTAAAAAAAATGAATAAAGTTATTGGAAATAATACAATCTCAGCTGTGAGATCAGGTTTTTTTTGGGGATACGCGGGTTTAATTGACAATATTATTAATTTAATTAAGAAAGAAACTAGAAAATCTTTTAAAGTAATTATAACTGGAGGATTTTCAGGTTTATTTAAAAACTCAATAAAAACAAAAGTTAGTCAAAATCAAGATATTACAATTAAAGGTCTAATAAAAATCTCAAGGTTAATTAAATAATATGAAAGATGAACTTTTATTTTGTCCATTAGGTGGATCTGGTGAAATTGGAATGAATATGAATTTGTTTGGTTACGGTCAACCAAGCAATCACAAATGGATAATGGTTGATATAGGAGTTACTTTTGCAGATGATACCATTCCGGGTGTAGATTTAATTTATCCTGATCCAGGATTTATAGTTGAGAGAAAAGATAATTTGCTTGGTATCGTACTCACTCATGCTCATGAAGACCATATTGGAGCAATTGCTCACTTATGGCCTAAATTAAAATGTAAAATTTTTGCAACTCCATTTACAGCGGTTTTGATCAGAGAAAAATTTAAGGAAAAGCAAATTGATATAACAAATGATTTGCAGATTGTTGAGCTGAATGGATCTGTAAATTTAGAACCATTTGAAATTGAATATATAACTTTAACTCACTCAATTTTAGAACCAAATGGTCTTAGAATTAAAACACCAGCTGGTGTTATTTTACATACAGGCGACTGGAAGGTAGATCCTAATCCACTAATTGGGGACAACATAAATGAAAAAAGATTAAAACAAATTGGAAATGAAGGTGTTCTTGCAATGATATGTGACTCAACTAATGTTTTTAGTGCTGGTAGATCCGGGTCTGAGTTAGATGTTAGAAAAAATATGTTAAACGTAATGTCACGCTTAAAAAAGAGAATTATTATCACATCCTTTGCTTCAAATGTAGCAAGAATGGAAACAGCTTTTTATTGCGCAGAACAAACTGGAAGACAAATTTCTCTTGTAGGTAGATCGATGCACCGTATTTATAAAGCAGCACGTCAATGTGGATATCTAAAAAATACTATTGAACCTATTGACCCTCGAGAGGCTAAAAATTTTTCAAGAGAAAAAATAGTTTACCTATGCACTGGAAGTCAAGGTGAACCCATGGGAGCAATGATGAGGATTTCAAGTTATGTTCATCCAGATGTTTATATTGAAAATGGAGATGCTGTTATATTTTCATCTAAAATTATACCGGGAAATGAAAAGAAACTTTATAAGCTTCACAATCAACTAGTTAAGGATGGTATAGAAGTAATATCAGAAGAGACTGAATTCGTTCATGTTTCAGGACATCCCAATAGAGAAGATCTTAAAGATATGTATCAGTGGGTAAAACCTAAATGTGTTATTCCAGTGCATGGTGAGCATAGACATATGATTGAGCACATAAATTTTGCAAAAGAAATGCAAGTCCCACACCCTGTTCAAGTGGAAAATGGTGATATTGTTAAACTTTTTCCAGGCGATAAGCCCGAAGTTTATGATAAGGCACCAAGTGGCAGGTTATATCTTGATGGCAATGTAAGTGTTGATCCAGACTCACAGTCAATTAAAGATAGAAAAAATCTAAGTGCTAACGGCTATCTAGAGGTTACGCTGATGATTACGCCAAAGGGTAATATTCACAATAATCCTGTTTTATCTTTTCGAGGTTTACCTGTTGATGATAGGGACGAATTTGTTTACGGTTTAGAAGATGAGATTGAAAAAACTTCAAGGTCTTTTAGAGTTGGAAGCAGACAACAAGAGCACAATCTTATTGATGCGCTAAAAATTACTTGTAGAAAATTTTCAAAAGAAAAAACTGGAAAAAAACCATTCACGAATATTAACTTAGTTCGGATTTAATGAGTGCAACCGGATTAGCTATAATATATGTAATAATCTGGTGGATAATTTTTTTTGCAATTTTACCCATAGATGTGAACAGAACAAAAACTGTTAAAATTGATGGTGAAGACCCTGGATCACCAGAAAATCCTAAAATGATTAAAAAATTCCTCTACTGTACAGGAATAACTACTATTATTTTTGTAATAATTTACTTATTAATTAAATTTGAATATTTAAATTTAAGAAATATGATCACTTAAGATGTTATTATCTAAATCATTTATCCCTATTTTAAAAAATAATCCTTCTGAAGCTAAAATTAAGTCTCATCAATTAATGTTGAGGGTAGGAATGATGAAACAAGCTTCAGCAGGAATTTATTCATGGTTACCTTTAGGCTTTAAAGTAATGAAAAAAATTGAGGAAATAGTAAGACAAGAACAAAATAAAATTGGTGCACAAGAAATCTTAATGCCCACAATTCAATCAAGTGAAATTTGGAAAGAAAGTGGTCGGTATGAAGATTATGGTGAGGAAATGCTCAGAATTAAGGATCGTCAAAATCGTGAGATGCTTTATGGTCCAACTAACGAGGAACAAGTAACAGAAATTTTTAGATCTTCTTTAAAATCATATAAATCACTTCCACAACTTCTTTATCATATTCAGTGGAAATTTAGAGACGAAATTAGACCAAGATTTGGAATAATGAGAGGTAGAGAATTTTATATGAAAGATGCTTACTCTTTTGATATTTCTGATGAAGAAGCATTTTACTCTTATAATAAATTTTTTTTATCTTATCTTAGAACTTTTAAAAGATTATCTTTGACTGCTATTCCAATGGCAGCAGATACAGGTCCAATAGGAGGAAATTTATCTCATGAGTTTATTATTTTAGCTGAAACCGGTGAAAGTAAAATTTTTACCGACAAAAGAATTTTTGATTTAAATACTAATGAGACAGAATTAGAAAAAAATTCTTTAGAACAAATGAGAAAAAAATATGAACAGTATTACTCTGTTACTGATGAAAAATTTAATAAGGATGAATTTGAAAAAGTTGTATCTGAGGAAAACAGATTGATAACAAAGGGTATTGAAGTAGGACACATTTTTTATTTTGGAGATAAATATTCAAAAGCCATGGGTGCTTCAGTAGATTTACCAGGCGGTAAGAAGGACTTTGTTAAAATGGGCTCATATGGAATAGGTGTATCTAGGCTAGTTGGTGCGATTATAGAGGCTAAATACGACGACAAAAATGAAATCATGAAATGGCCATTGTCTGTTGCTCCTTATGATATTGCTTTGGTACCAATGATAAATAAAAATGATACATCAGCTTTAGATAAAGCAATTAATATTAATAAAGAGTTAATTAAAAATAATATCGATTCTTTAATTGATGATACTGAAGAAAATTTTTCATCAAAAATAAAAAAAATGAATTTAATTGGTGTTCCTTATCAAATCATTATTGGTAAAAGTTCAGAGGGTGATTTGTTAGAGTTTAAAGAAATAGGAAAAGAAACTCAAAATCTATCTTTAACCAAAATTATAGAAACTATTAAAAAACAAAAAAATTCAAATTGATTTCTAATTTAGAAAAAGAAATTACCCTAAGGTTTTTAAAAGCTCGTAAAAATGACGGGTTTTTAAATGTCATATCCATTTTTTCATTCATTGGTATTAGTCTTGGTGTTGCTGTTCTTATAATTGTTATGTCAGTAATGAATGGATTTAGAACTGAGCTAATCAATAAAATAGTCGGATTTAACTCTCATTTGACTATAAAATCTTATGATCAAATAATCGATAAAAGTAAAATAGATAATGGTACATTAAAATCTATTTCTGAAAGTGCATTATTTAGTAATTCTGGTGAGGCCATAATTTTAAAAAATGAAACCTCAAAAGGAATTGTATTAAGAGGTTATCAAAGCAATGATTTTTCTAAATTAGAAATTATAAAAAAAAAAAATTTTAAAGGGAATAAAATCAATTTAGAAAAGAATTCTATCTCGATAGGTAATGAACTTAGTTTTTCCCTAAATCTGAAAATTGGAGATGAGATAACAATTTTATCACCTAGTGGCGTGCAAACTATAATTGGAAGCATGCCTAAACAAAAAACGTTTTTAGTTACATCAATATTTAATAGTGGTTTAGCAGAGTTTGATAATAATATTGCATTAATTAATTTATCTACTCTTGAAGATTTTTTAGGCTTTCAGGAAGAGCAAAGAAATTTAGAAATTTATTTAAAAAATCCAAAAAACATAGAAAAACAAAAATTCGCATTTCAAAAGGTTTATGATCAAGAACTTGTCTATAGTTGGGCGGATATGAATAGCTCTCTATTTTCAGCATTAAAAGTAGAACGAAACGTTATGTTTATAATTTTATCTTTAATTATTATCGTTGCTGCTTTTAATATTATTTCAGGTTTAACAATCTTAGTTAAAAATAAAACGAAAGATATTGCTATTCTAAAATCAATTGGAGTATTAAATAAATCAATCGTTAAAATTTTCTTTTTAATTGGAATAATTATAGGAACCTCTGCTACTATTTTTGGAATTTTTTTAGGGGTAACATTTTCACTCTATGTTGAAAATTTAAGACAATTTTTAAGCTCGACTTTTAACATAAGCTTATTTCCGGAGGAAATTTATTTTTTAAGTAAAATGCCTTCAGAGATAAATTTAAACTCAATATTAATTATATCGATCTGTTCAATATTTATAACAATAGTAGTTTCAATATTTCCTGCTCTAAAAGCTGCTAAACTTGATCCAATCAAAGCATTAAAATATGAATAAATTTTTAAAATTAAACAATATCTCAAAATCTTTTGAAACCAGTAAAAAGCTAAAAGTTATAAAAAATTTGTCATATAATTTTAGTAAAGGTAAAATTTACTCCTTGATGGGTCCTTCGGGCTCAGGCAAGTCCACTTTGTTAAATTTAATCTCTTTAATAGATAATCCCTCTTATGGTTCAATTAAATTTAATGATCATGAAATTAATTATGCTGAAAAAGAGGAAAATGATAAATTTAGAGCAAAAAAAATTGGAATTGTTTATCAACAAAATAATTTATTGCCTGACTTTACATCATTGGAAAATATTTATTTAGCAAGTTTATCAATTAACAATGATAAAGATTTAGCAATTTCAAAAGCAAAACAATTGTTAAAAAAAATAGGCTTATCTAACAGAGCTGATCATTATCCATCTCAATTATCTGGTGGAGAAGCACAAAGGATAGCTATAGCAAGGGCAATAATTAATGACCCAGAGATAATTTTGGCTGATGAGCCAACGGGTAGTTTAGATATGAGAACAGCAAAAATAATATTTAATTTATTAAAGGATCAAAAGAGATCAAATAGATTAATTATATTTGCAACTCATAATAGATTTTTTGGTAATAAGGCAGATTGCCTATTGGAGATATTAGATGGTAATATAAAGTCATCTAATGGCTGAGTCTTTACCACAAAACTTTAATCATCTTAAAATTCATACCCAATACTCTATTTGCGAAGGTGCTATTAAAATTGATGATCTTCAAGAATTTTCAAAAAGTAATAAAATAAAATCATTAGGTCTTTGTGATACTTCTAATCTATGTGGAGCATTAGAATTTGCGGAAAAAATATCAAAATCAGGAACCCAACCTATCATTGGAACACAAATTAACTTCAAAATTTATGATACAATTGGATTATTGCCTTTATATGCGCTTAATGAAATAGGTTATAAAAATATTATCGATCTATCTTCAGTATCCTATTTGAAAAATGATGAACTATCTGATCCGCATGTAACATTTGATTATTTATTAAACAATTCTCAAGGCATTGCATTATTTTCTGGAACTGTTTTTGGATTATTTGGTCAATTATTCGATAAAGGTAAATTTACTGAAATTAATGATTTATATAATAAAATTAAGTCAAAATTTGGAAATCGTTTTTATATAGAAATCCAAAGACATAAAGACTTAAACGAAAATAGTTTTGAAAAATTTAATTTAAAAAAATCCTCTGATCTTGAGATACCAATAATTGCCACTAACGAGGTGTATTATTTAGACAAAAATATGTATGAAGCACATGATGCATTGATTTGCATAGGTAATAAAACTTATGTTAATGAAAAGAATAGACTAAAGTTAACTGATCAACATTATCTTAAAAATAATTCAGAAATGTCTGAATTATTTGCTGATTTACCAGAAGCATTAGAGAATAATTACAATTTTCCTCTAAGGTGTAATTATAGGCCTTTATTTTCTAACCCAATTTTACCAAATATAAGTCAAGATAAAGGAGGCGATGCTGACGATATTTTAAGAAAAGATTCTTTAGATGGACTGAAAACTAAATTTGAAAAGGTGTTTAAAATTCAAACTAATGACATCGAAACTGACCAAAGCTATTTAGATTACAAAATAAGATTAGACCATGAACTCTCAATAATTATTGAAATGAAGTACGCTAGCTATTTTCTAATTGTGTCAGACTATATTAAGTGGGCAAAAAATAATGATATACCAGTTGGTCCTGGTAGGGGTTCAGGAGCTGGTTCTTTAGTTGCATGGTGTCTATCTATTACAGATGTAGATCCAATTAAATTTAATTTAATTTTTGAAAGATTTTTAAATCCAGATCGAATATCTATGCCTGACTTTGATATCGATTTTTGTGAAGATAAAAGAGATCTTGTATTTGAATATTTAACAAAAAAGTACAAAGACAGTGTTGCTCATATTATTACTTTTGGAAAGTTAAAAGCTAGAATGGTTATACGTGATGTTGGTAGAGTTTTAGGATTGTCTTATGGGTTTGTAGATAGCATTTCTAAAATGATACCTTTTGATCCTTCAAGACCTCAAAATTTAACACAATGTATTGCTGGTGAACCAAGACTTCAAAAATTAATTAATGAGGATCCAAAAGTTAAAAAATTAATAGACTTATCACTTCAACTTGAAGGTCTAAATAGAAATGTTGCAACTCATGCAGCAGGTGTCGTTATTGCTGACAGAAAATTAACTGAAGTAGTTCCTCTATATAAAGACAGTTCTGCAGATCTTTTACTACCTTCTACTCAATTTGACATGTATTCAGCTGAAAATGCTGGGTTAATAAAATTTGATTTTCTAGGATTAAAAACACTTACAGTGATTCACAATACTCAAAAACTTATTAAAAAGATTGATAAAAATTTTGATATTGAAAATATAAATTTTGAGGATCAAAAAGTTTTTGATTTATTATCAAGCGGCAAAACGGTTGGCTTATTTCAAATTGAAAGTGCTGGAATGAGAGAAGCTTTATTGCAAATGAAACCAAACCACATAGAAGACATTATCGCTCTTGTAGCTTTATATCGACCAGGACCAATGAGCAATATTCCGATCTATAATGATTGCAAACACGGTAAAAAAAAACCAGATTATTTACATCCACTATTAGAAGATATTTTAAAACCAACTTATGGAGTAATTATTTATCAAGAACAAGTAATGCAAATAGCTCAAAAGTTATCAGGTTTTACTGCTGGCCAAGCAGACTTACTAAGAAGAGCAATGGGTAAAAAGAAAAGAGCTGAACTTGAAAAACAGAAACAAGGTTTTATTGAAGGGGCAATTAAAAATGGAATAGCAAAAGATGTTGCAGCTGGAATATTTTTAAAAATAGAACCTTTTGCAGAATATGGATTTAACAAAAGTCATGCAGCTGCTTATGCAATAATTTCTTATCAAACTGCCTTTTTAAAGACTTATTATCCAAAAGAATTTATTGCTGCATCAATGACGATGGATATTTCTAATCAAAATAAGCTAAGTGAATTCTATGAAGAGTTAAATAGATTAAATGTAGAAGTTGTAAGACCAGATATAAATGAATGTTTTGCTGATTTTAGAACTTTTGATGGAAAATTTTATTATGCTTTAGGAGGAATAAAGGCGGTAGGATATGAAGCAATCTCAAATATCATTAAGGAAAGAATTGCTAATGGAAAATATTTGTCAATAAATAATTTTTTAAATAGAGTGAATCCAAAAAATATTAATAAACTTCAACTTGAAGGACTAGTAAAAGCAGGTGCCTTTGATAATATAAATCCTAATAGACAAGCATTATTTGACTCGATACCTAATATTATAACCAAAAGTAAAAATATTTTTGAGAATAAATCAGCAAATCAAATTGACTTATTTTCAGAGGATGAAAATACTCAAGACGATATAATAAATATTATTGAAGACTGGAAGTTTGAAGAGAGACTAGCCAAAGAATTTGAAGCAGTAGGTTTTTTTATTTCTGATCATCCCTTAAATCAATTCACAGAAATATTTGATGATTATAAAATAAACGAATATACTAAATTTATTTCAGAGGATGCAATTAAAAATTCAAACATAGCTGCTACCTTACTTAAATTGCAGGAGAGAAAAACCGCAAAAGGAAATTCTTATGCAGTACTGAAATTAACAGATTTATCAAGTGTATTTGAACTTTTTATTTTTTCTGATGTTTTAGAATTAAATAGACAAATTTTAAAAGAAGGTAATTCTTTAATATTAAATTTAGTTAAAAATATAACCGATGATGAAAACCGTTTTAAAAGAATTAATGTTCAAAAAATATCTTTATTAAAAGATCTGTTTAACAGTCCAATAAATGAAGTTTGTTTTGATGTCAGTTCTGAAGATCAAGTTCAAGTTATATCAAAAATTCTTAAAAAAAATGGCAAAACATCAGTGAACATTAATCTAATTACTGATAAAAATGTTCTTCATTTTAAACTGAAAAATTTAAAAGATTTAGATAGAAAATCATTAAATTTGTTGAGAAAACAACAAATACAGGCCACTATTTCTTAAATAAAACTTGTTAAATGCATAAAAAATTTGTAAATAATCCATAAATTAAATTAACACGCACACAGTTGTTGGTTTTATACCTCCGGTCCTTAATTGGAAATTACTGTGGTGGCTTAACCGGGAATAAATATGAAAATACCTAATGTTACGATTCAACAATTATTAGAAGCAGGCGTACATCTTGGTCATAAAACCTTAAGATGGAATCCAAAAATGAAGAAATATATTTTTGGAAAAAGAGATTCAATCCACATTATAGATTTAACTCAAACACTTGAATTAACTAAAGTGGCTTTAGAAAAAGTTTATAACACAATAGCAAACAACGGAAAAATTTTGTTTGTCTCAACTAAAAAACAAGCTTCAGAGGCAATTGCAGAAGTTGCAAAAGAAACAGATCAATACTTTGTAAATTATAGATGGTTAGGTGGAATGTTAACCAATTGGGGAACTATTTCGAATTCTATTAAAAAATTAAAAAAATTAGAAATAGATATTTCTACTGAAAATAGAGGATTTACTAAAAAAGAATTACTAAAAATGAGCGTTAAAAAGGATAAACTTCAAAGATCTTTAGGTGGAATTGCTGAAATGAAAAAAGTTCCAGATCTTGTTTTTGTAATAGATACAAACTATGAATCTTTAGCAATAGCAGAATCTGCTAAACTTGGAATACCAATTATTGCAATTTTAGATAGCAATTCAAATCCAGAAAATATTGATTTTCCAATACCAGGAAATGATGATGCCAGAAGAGCAATAGATCTTTATTGTAATCTAATAAAAGAAACAATAAATAGTGCAAAAACCACTATTCCAGCCCAGGAAACAAAACAAGATCCAATTAAAGACAATAAAAAAGATGATGATAAATCAAAAACAATCCAAGAACTTGATAGAGAAAAATTAGAAAAAAAGTTCTCTAAAGAAACTAAGGAGACTTTAAATTAATATGAGTGATATTGAGAACGTAAAGAAACTAAGAGAAGCAACTGGAGCAGGCTTCAAAGATTGTAATTTAGCAATAAAAGAGGCTGGTGGTGATTTAGATAAGGCTATTGAAATACTTAGAGTAAAAGGAATTTCCAAGGCTTCTAAAAAAATGTCTCGTGATGCTAAAGAAGGGGTTGTTGTTGTTAGTGGTAATGAAACAAAAACATCTATTATTGAAGTAAATTGTGAGACTGATTTTGTAGCAAAAAATGATGACTTTATTAAATTCGTAAAAGAATTAAGCGAATTAAATAATCAAAAAAGTTCTAATCTTGATGAATTAAAAAACTCAAAAATGAAAAACGATAAAACTGTTGATGAAAATTTAGTTGCCTTAATCGCAAAAATTGGCGAAAAAATAACAATAGGGAAATCTAAAACTATTGAAAATTCAAATGGAGTAAATAATCATTATCTACACACAGTTGTTAAGGATAATGTAGCAAAGTTAGCTGTATTAGTATCACTGGAAACTAAAGAAAAGTCAGATGCAGTAAAGACTTTTAGTAAACAACTTTCTATGCATATTGCAGCCTCAAATCCTTTGGCATTAGATTCTAATCAAATCGATCAGGATGTTATTGATAAAGAACAAGAGCTTGTTACAGAAGAATTAAAAAATTCTGGAAAACCAGAGGAGATTGCTAAAAAAATTAGTTTAGGTAAAATGAATAAATTTAAAGAGGAAAATGCTCTTTTAACTCAAGCATGGGTTATGGAACCTAAAAAAAAAGTGAAAGATATATTGCAAGAATTATCTATAGCTGATTTAAAAATTAGAGAATTTTATAGAATTAAAATTGGAGAATAAATGTTTGATGAAAAGTCTTACAGCCTTAAAATGGATAAAGCCATAGAGGTATTTTCAAAAGAACTAACTTCACTTCGAACAGGTAGAGCTAACGCTGCAATGTTAGATTTAATTAAAGTGGACGTTTATGGACAGCAAATGCCCATTAATCAGGTTGCTAGTATAACAACACCTGAGCCAAGGATGATAAATATTCAAGTTTGGGATGCAAACAACGTTTCATTAGTTGATGCAGCTATTAAAAAATCTGATTTAGGATTAAATCCACAAATTGATGGACAGCTAATAAGACTACCTGTGCCTGAACTTAATGAAGAGAGAAGAACAGAACTAAAAAAAATAATTAAATCCGTTGGCGAAAAATGTAAAGTTTCAATTAGAAACATAAGAAGAGAAGCCAATGAGGATTTAAAAAAACTTTTAAAATCAAAAGTTATTGGTGAAGATGAAGAAAAAACTTATGAAAAAAAAGTTCAAACAATAACAGATGATCATATAAAATCAGTTGATGAAAAAGTTTCGTTAAAAGAAAAAGAAATAATGACAATATGAACCCATTAAATCATGTAGCCATTATCATGGATGGTAACGGAAGATGGGGTATAAAAAAAAAAAATTCAAGAAACGCTGGTCATAAAGAAGGTCTTAAAACGGTCGAAAAGATAATTAATCAAACTATAAAAAAAAAAATTTCATTTTTAACATTATATGCTTTTTCAACTGAAAACTGGAAAAGACCAAAAAAAGAAATTGATTATCTATTTACCTTACTAGAAAATTTTTTAACAAAAAAATTAGATGAATTTCATAATAATAAAATCAAACTAAAAATTATTGGTACAAAAAATTTTTCACCAAAACTCAATAAACTTCTAAAACTTGCAGAAAAAAAAACTTTTAAAAATAAAACTCTTCAGATCAATCTAGCTTTAAATTACGGTTCAAAATCTGAATTAATTGGTGCTTTAAAAAAGCTTAAAAATTCTAATAGAAAAATTACTGAAAAAAATCTAATTAAATATTTACAAACTTCTAATATACCTGATCCTGATTTTTTGATTAGAACTGGAAATACTAAAAGATTAAGTAATTTCTTATTGTGGCAATTAGCTTATTCAGAAATATTTTTTGAAAAAAAATTATGGCCAGACTTTAATGAAAAGGACTTCAATAAAATTATTAAAGATTATCAAGCAATTAAAAGAAATTTTGGTAATATTTAATGAGACATGAATTTTTGAAAAGATTTATTAGCTCTCTTATATTAATTTCAATAATTATTTTTTTAATAACTGAAGGTTCTTTATTCTTAAATCTATTTATTTTATTTTGTTTGATAATTTCACTATATGAGTGGTATATGATGAGAGAAAATAATATCCATTATATCACTGGAATTGTCTTTCTAATTTTATCTTTTTATTCTGTGTTTCGATTAACTAATTTTGAAACTGGTTATTTTTACTTCATTTTTATTCTAATTATATGTATTTCTACTGATATAGGTGGATATATTTTTGGAAAAATTTTTAAAGGCAAAAAATTAATAAAAATAAGTCCAAACAAAACATACTCAGGCATGTTTGGTAGTTTTATATTATCTTTATTATCTTCTTATTTATTCTTACAATTAACAACTATTTTTCATTATTTAAAGTTTAATTCTATAAATACTTTAATTTTCATATTGTTAATTTCATTAATCAGTCAAGTAGGTGATATAATTATTTCTTATTTTAAAAGAAAATCAAAAATTAAAAATACTGGCAACATAATACCAGGCCATGGAGGATTGTTAGATAGAATAGATGGTATGATTTTTGCCTTTCCTTTTGGATATTTGTTTTTATCTTTAGAAATTTTAAAATAATTTATAATGAAAAAAAAAATAGCAATTTTAGGATCAACTGGTTCGATTGGGAAGAACTTAATTAATATTCTTAAAAAAGAAAAAAATAAATTTCAAATTCATTTACTTTCAGCCCATAGTGATCACAAAACCCTTCTTGAACAAGTCAAAAAATTTAATGTCAAAAATATAATTATTACAGACCTATCGAGCTATTTAATTTTAAAAAAAAAAATTAAAAAATTAAAAGTCAATATATTCAATAGTTACAAAGAATTAGACTCTATTTTTAAAAAAAAAAAAATTGATTATGTTATGAGTTCTATAATAGGAGTTGATGGACTTCATCCTACAATTGATATTATTAAACATACTAAAAAAATTGCAATTGCAAATAAAGAGTCAATAATTTGTGGCTGGGGGCTAATCCAAAAAGAGTTAAACAAATATCAAACAGAATTTATACCTGTGGACTCTGAACATTTTTCTTTATGGTATGCTATAAAAAATATGAACGTAAATCTTATAGAAAAAATCTACCTAACTGCATCTGGAGGTCCTTTTTTCAAATTACCTTTAAAAAAATTTAAGTATATAGATATTAACAATGCTTTAAACCATCCTACATGGAAAATGGGCAATAAAATATCAATTGATTCAGCGACTATGATTAATAAAGTTTATGAAGTCATAGAAGCAAAAAATATTTTTAAAATACCTTTTAAAAAAATCGATATTTTAGTTCACCCCAAATCTTACATTCATGCCATTGTTAAATTTAAGAATGGTTTAATCAAAATTATAGCACACGATACAACAATGAAAATTCCTATATTTAATACTTTATTTTTTAATACTAACAAAACTATCAAAACTAGTGATTTAAATTTAGATATTCTTAATAATTTAAATTTAATAAAAATAGATCCAAAGAGATACCCAATGATTAAGTTATTAAATTTATTAAAAGATAAGCATACACTTTATGACACAATTGTAGTTTCTGCTAACGATGTTTTAGTTAATTTATTTTTACAAAAGAAAATTAAATTTACTCAAATTAATATTAAATTATTTAAATTTATAAAAGAGAAAGAGTTTTTAAAATATAGAAATATTTACCCCCAAAATTTAAATGATATACTTAATTTAAACAAATATGTTCGTTTAAAAGTATTAGAAAAGGTGTATAAATCTTAAAATGTTAAACAACATAGTTAAAATTGCTTCTATAGTTTTTCTATTGTTTATGCTTTCAACAAAACTTGTTTTTAGTGAAATTGTAAAAAAAATACAGATCTCTGGTAATGAACGTATACCAATCGAAACAATAAATATGCTAAGTGGTGTAAAGATAAATGATAATATTAATGAGAATGATATAAATAATTTACTTAAAAATCTTTATGATACTAACTTTTTTAAAAATTTAGAAATCAAACTTGATAATAATGTTTTAAAAATTTCAGTAGTAGAAAATCCAATTATTTCTGACATCAAAATAAACGGAATTAAAGCAAAAAGAATAAAAGAAGGTATCAATAAAGTACTTTCAATTAGAGAAAAGTCATCTTTTAATGAGATTAGACTTATAGAGGAACAGGAAAAAATTATAACTTTACTAAAAGAGCAAGGTTATCATTTTGCAAAAATTGATTTTTACAAAGAAGATCTTGAGGACAATAAAGTAAATCTAATTTTTGAGATAAAATTAGGTGATAAAGCCAAAATTAAAAAAATTTCTTTTGTTGGTAATAAAATTTACAAAGACCAAAAATTAAAAAGAGTAATTGTTAGTGAAGAGTATAAATTTTGGAAAATTTTAAGTGGGAAAAAATACTTAAATGAAAATATGATCAGGTTTGATGAAAGACTTTTAAGAAATTTTTATTTGAATAAAGGTTATTACAATGTTTCAATAAATTCATCGTTTGCTAAAGAATTTGATGATGGTTCATTCGAGTTGATTTATAATATTAATGCTAGAGATAAAGTTAATTTTGGTAAACTAGAACTTCAATTACCTGATGATTATGAAATAAATAATTTTACAAAAATTACTGAATTATTTGAGGAATTAAAAGGAACTTTATATTCATTAAATAAAATAAAGGATATTCTAGAGGATATTGATCTAATTGTACTTAATGAGCAATTTGAATCTATAAATGCCTCAGTAGAGGAAAATTTAATAGAAAATAATTTAAATTTAAAATTTATAATATCAAAGACTGAAAAAAGGTTTGTTGAAAAAATAAATATACTTGGAAATAACGTAACAGAGGAAACAGTTATTAGAAATCAGCTGTTAGTAGATGAAGGGGACCCTTTTAATGAAATCTTGACCACAAGGTCAATAAATAACATAAAAGGTCTAAATTTTTTTAAAGATGTAAAGTCTGAAATATTGGAGGGTTCTAATCCAGAAACAAGAATTATCAATATTTCAGTCGATGAAAAACCTACTGGAGAAATTATGGCAGGTGCTGGTTTTGGTACCTCAGGTTCAACTTTTATGTTTGGGATTAAAGAAAATAATTTTTTAGGTAGAGGAGTTAGTTTAGATACAAATCTTAATTTAAGCACAGAGTCAATTAAAGGATCATTTAGTGTTGAAAATCGTAATTATAAAAATTCAGACAAATCTTTATTTTTAACTTTAGATGCTAGTGAAACTGATAGGTTAAAGGACTCAGGTTATAAATTTAACAAAACCGGTTTTGATATTGGAACTAGATTTGAATATTTTGATGATTTATTTGTTAAATTAGGAACGTCAAATTATTATGAAAAAATTGAAACAGACAGCACAGCTTCAGCTCGTCAAAAGAAACAAGAAGGCGATTATATAGATAGTTTTTTACAATTTGGTGCTACATTAGATAAGCGTAATCAAAAATATCAAACTTCAGATGGTTTTTTTAGTTCATATTCAATAGATTTACCTGTAGTTAGTGACACTTATACTTTAACTAATTCATATAGGTACAGATACTTTACAGAATTATTTGAAAATAATATTTCATCAATATCTCTTTCTCTTAAAAGTGCTCATTCCTTAAAAGATGAAGATATTAAATTGTCTGAAAGATTAAGAATTCCATCTAGCTCTTTAAGAGGATTTGAATATGGAAAAGTTGGACCAAAAGATGGAGACGATTTTATTGGTGGAAATTATTTATCTTCGATTAATTTTACATCTACAATCCCACAAATATTAGAAAATTCACAAAATACAGATTTTGTTTTTTTTATTGATGCAGCAAGTATTTGGGGTGTTGACTACGACTCTGCCTTAGATGATAATAAAATTAAAAGTTCTATTGGTATTGGCTTAGATTGGTTTTCACCTGCTGGACCAATGAATTTTTCTTTTGCCCATCCTATCACTAAAAGCTCTAACGATGTTACCGAATCTTTTAGGTTTAATCTTGGAACAACATTTTAATTCAAAATGAAAAGTTTTTTTATAAAATTTTTTATAATTTTTATTTCTCTTACATGTTTATCTTATTCAAGTGAAAAAATTGTTTATTTAGATGTTGATTTTATTTTGGCCAATTCTGAAAAAGGAAAAAAAATACTTTCAAATTTAGAAAAAAAAAATAAAGAAAATATTAAAATTTTACAGTCAAAAGAAAAAATTTTAAAGGATGAAGAAACACAAATAATTAAACAAAAAAATATAATTTCTGAGGTTTCTTATAAAGAAAAGGTTGATCAACTTAAAAGTAAAATTGATACATTTAAAAAAGATAAAAATGAATTGGTTAAAAACTTTAAACAATTAAGAGAGCAAGAAATTAATAATTTTATTAAAATTGTTGATAAAATACTTGGAGAATATGTAAAAAAAAATGGCATTGATCTAGTTCTTAATAAAAAAGATATTTTAATGGGTAAAAACGAATATAATATTACCAAAGAAATTTTGGACTTGGTTAATAAATCTAACAAATAATGACATCTTTATATAAAAAAGAAATATTGGCATTACTTCCACATAGAGAACCAATGCTATTGATTGATGAGCTTCATGATATAAAAAAACTTTCTTCAGCAACCGCTGTGTTGCATGTCAAAAAAGATAGTTTTTTTGTTCAAGGTCATTTCCCGGGTCAACCTGTAATGCCCGGTGTTTTGATTGTTGAGGCTTTTGGTCAAGCTGCAGCAGCCTTAACTGCTCACGGTTTGGATCCCTCAACTTATGAAAATAAATTGGTTTTTTTAATGGGTGTAGAGAAAGCAAGGTTTAGAAACCCAGTTTTACCTGATTGCAAACTTATTTTAAAAATTGAAGCTATTAGGTCTCACGGTAAAGTTTGGAAATACAAAGGTGAGGCATATGTAAATGAAATAAAGATGGCTGATGCAATTTGGTCAGCTACGATTGTAGATAAGAAATAAATAGCAATAAATATTGATAACTCAACAAAAATTGCTTTGGTAAAAGCAATAATGATTAATCCTTTTTTTAAAAATCATGGCCCCTTTAATATTAAAAAAATTTTAGAACTACTTAAAGTAAACTATGATGAGTTTCCAATTCAAGAAATTAACAATATAAGTGATTTAAATACTGCAACTGTAAATGATATTACTTTTCTACACTCAAAAAAATATATCCAAATAGCTAAATTGACCAAAGCATCATTTTGTATAACTACTAATAATTTAAAGAGTCATTTACCCAATACTTGTAGTCCAATAGTTGTTGAAAATGTCTTAATTTCTACGTCACAAGTTACAGCGAAATTTTATCCCACTTCTGTTAATGATGATTTTGATGACACTGTAATTGATATTAATGAAATTGAGAATTTAAATACAGTTCAATTTGGAAAAAATATTTTTATAGGCAAAAATGTTTCAATAGGTTCAAATTGTTTAATTGGTCATAATACAATTATTGAAAAAAATGTATCAATTGGCAATAATTGTTCTATTGGGTCAAATACAATTATAAGGAATACATTAATTGGTAATAATGTTAAAGTTCTTGATAATTGTACTATTGGCAAACATGGATTTGGATTTTTTCCCAATAATAAAAAAAACTTAAGATATCCTCATATAGGAGTTGTTCGAATTGAAGATAATTGTGAAATTGGTTGTGGTGCAACCATAGATAGGGGATCTATGTCTAATACTGTAATAGGTAAAAATACTTTTTTAGACAACCAAATCCATATAGCTCACAATGTTAAAATTGGTGAAAATTCAATAATTGCAGGACAGGTGGGTATTGCTGGCAGTTCCATTTTAGGAAAAAACGTAAAAATTGGAGGACAAGCTGGGATTTCAGGTCATTTAAAGATTGGAGACAATGTTGAAATAGCTGGTGGTAGTGGAGTTATAAAAGATATTCCAGACAATTCAAAAGTAATGGGATATCCAGCCAAAAATATAAGACAATTTTTGAAGGACAATAAATGATTCATCAAACAGCGATAATTGATCCAAAAGCCAAACTAGATAGCAGTGTAAAAATTGGACCTTTTTCTGTTGTAGGACCAAATGTAGAAATTGATGAAAATACAGAGGTACAATCACATGTCAGTATCGTTGGTAATACAAAAATAGGAAAAAATAATAAAATTTATCCCTTTGCATCTATTGGAAATGATCCTCAAGATTTAAAGTTTCAGGGTGAGGAAACAAAACTTGAAATAGGGAGTGATAATAAAATTAGAGAATATGTAACCATTAACCCAGGTACAAATGGTGGTGGAGGAGTAACAAAAGTAGGTAATAAATGTTTATTCATGGTGTCGACTCATATAGCACATGATTGTTTTGTAGGTAACAATGTCATCCTAGCTAATAGTGTTGCTATGGGTGGTCATGCCTACATAGAGGATAATGTAATTATTGGTGGAAATTCAGCTGTTCAACAATTTACTAGAGTAGGGAGGTCTGCAATGATTGGAGGAATGTGTGGTGTTGTTAGGGACATTATTCCTTATGGAATAGCATATGGTAACAGAAGCAAACTACATGGACTTAATTTAATTGGATTGAGAAGAAAAAATATTCCAAATCAAGACATAAAGATTTTAAGCGATGCATATAAAGAACTATTTAAAAATGAAAATTTAACTGAAAATTTAAACAATTTAAGCAAAGAAATAAGAAAACATGAATTGGTAAGCGAAGTAGTTAGTTTTATAGAGAAAGATAAAAAAAGACCAATATGTACCCCATTTTCAAAATAAGATGATAGGATTACTTTTAGGAGACACGGATTTTTCTCAGATTGTACTGAGCAAAATTAAAAAATTAAAAAAAAAATACTTTATCATTGATTTTTCAAAAAATTCAAAATTTAAAAAAAATATATACTCCCACCGTATAAGTATTGGAAAATTTGGTAAAATTCTAAATCTAATTAAAGAAAAAAAATCAAAAAAAGTTTTATTTGCTGGTAAAATAGCAAAACCTAAATTTTCTTCATTAAGATTAGATTTTAAAGGTTTTTATTATATGCCCAGTGTTATTCAGGCTTCAAAAAAAGGAGATGCAGCCATAATTAAAGCAATTATAAAAATATTAAACATTGAGGGTATTAAGGTTATTAGTTCAATTAGTTTTAATCCAGAATTAGCATTGAAAGCAGGAAATTATTCAAAACTAAAACCTAGTAGAGAAGATTTGGTATCAATTAAGAAAGGAATTAAATATTTTAATAAATTGAATGAGTTGGATCATGTGCAAGCTTTGATTGTAAAAGATGGTAAAATTGTTGCAAAAGAGGAAAGAGAGGGCACAAGAAAAATGCTCATTAAATTAAAGAAAAAAACACAAGGTATATTAATTAAATTTCCTAAAAAAAAACAAGATTTAAGAATGGATTTACCCACAATTGGTCTTCAAACCATCAGGGATTGTAAAAAATATGGCCTAAAAGGAATAGTATTAAAATCAAAAAAAAATATAATTTTGGATAAAGTTAAATGTATCCAATTTGCAAATAAAAATAGGATATTTATTAAAATTATATGAAAAAAATATTTGTATTAACTGGTGAACCTTCAGGCGACAAATTAGCTTCTACAGTAATATCAAAACTTCAATCTACAAGTTCAGAAATTGAATATTTATCAGTTGGTGGATCTAATTTGAAGAAGTTAGGTATTAGCTCAATTTATGACTTAAAAGAGATAACATATCTTGGATTTACGAGTGTTATTTTAAATATTTTTACAATTAAAAAAAAAATCAATCAAACTGTTGAGGAGATTATAAAATTTAATCCTGATATTTTATTTAGTGTGGATAGCCCTGATTTTACTTTGAGAGTAGCCGAAAAAGTAAAGAATATAAATAGTAATATAAAAACAATTCACTATGTTGCTCCCCAGGTATGGATTTGGAGAAAAAACAGGGTTAAAAATATCAAAAAGTTTATTGATCATATTCTTTTATTATTCGATTTTGAAAAAAAGTATTTTGATGCAGAAAACATAAAAAATACTTTTGTTGGACATCCTTTAATCGAAACAAAAGCTAATTCAAAAACTATAATTGATAATATATTACCTCAAGACAAAAAAATTATATCTTTATTTGCTGGAAGTAGAAAATCTGAAACTTTAATTTTGTTACCAATTTTAATTAGTTTTGTAGAATTAATGAATAAAAAATATAAAAATTATTTTTTTTATTTCCATGCCACTGAGGAAAACAAAAATTCAATTTTAGATATTATTAAACAAAAAAATATTGAAAATGTAGATGTTATATCTGAAGAAAATATTAAATTAGATATTTTATCTAAATCTATTTTTGCAGTATCTAAATCTGGCACTGTTTCATTACAAATTTGTAATGCAAATATACCATCTATAATTATTTATAAATTAAGCTTTATTAATTTTATGATATTTAAATTATTGGTGAATGTAAAATTTGCAAATATTATTAATATTATCAACAATCGAGAAATAATTCCTGAACTTCTTCAAAATGAGTGTAATGCTGAAGAAATCTATAAAACTGTAATATATTTTCTAAAGAATCCTGATCTTATGAAAAAGCAACTGGCTGAATGTAATAAAACTTTGGAAGGTATCAGATCAAAGACTTCATCTTCAGATGAGTCCTCAACTGTTCTATCTAGTTATCTTGTTTCCTAATCTTTTATCTACTTCTTCCTTGCCTAAAGAAATTAAAATATCATAGAGACCTGGTCCAAATTTAGATCCTGTTAAAATTACTCTTAGAGGCTGTCCTATACCTTTAAAGTTAGTTTCATGTTTTTTTATTAAATTATTTACTATAGGCTCTAATTTCTCTCTGTTTAAAATATCTAAGGACGAAATTTCAACTTTAAATTCTTGAATTATTCTTTCTGCTTTATCATCAATTAACTTCAGATCATCTGGATTAAAATTAATTTTATCTAGGGTTATATATTT
>CABXVD010000014.1 GCA_902515625.1 uncultured Pelagibacteraceae bacterium
ATTCCTAAAGACGTTGTTATCACCTCTGCATTAAGAACACCAATAGGTAAATACAAAGGATCTCTCAAAAACATTAGTGCAGATAAGCTTGGTGCATTGGTTATTAAAGAGGCAATTTTCAAATCAAGCCTTAAAGGAGAAGATGTAGATGAGGTTATTATGGGACATGTTCTCACAGCAGGTCTTGGTCAAAATCCAGCAAGACAAGCTTCAATTCATGCAGGTGTTCCTGTTTCAAAACCAGCTCATATAGTAAATCAAGTATGTGGGTCTGGTTTAAGATCCATCGTATCTGCCTATCAATCAATAAAGTTAGAGCAAAATGAGATTGTTGTTGCAGGTGGTCAAGAGAGCATGTCTAGAGCAACACATGCGATATTCTTAAGAGATGATAAAAAATTTATTGAAGACAATCTGATAGATACCATGATTAACGACGGACTGACAGACTCTTTTAACGATTATCATATGGGTATTACAGCGGAAAATATTGCAGAAAAATATAATATTTCGCGACAAGAGCAGGATATTTTTTCAATAAGTTCCCAAAAAAAAGCAAAAAAAGCTTATGAGGAAAAAAAGTTTAAGGATGAATTAATAAAGTTACAAATCCAAACTAACAATGAAAAATTTATTTTTGAACATGATGAATATTTGAGAAATAACATAAATCTGGATGATTTAGAAAAACTTAAAACAGTATTTAAAGAAAATGGAACTGTTACACCTGGAAATTCATCCGGATTAAACGATGGTGCTGCTGCTACAGTTTTGATGACTAGAGAAAGAGCCGAGTTAAAATCCTTAGAAATACTTGCAAACATTGTGTCTTGGGCATCATCAGGTGTGGAGCCTTCTCTTATGGGACTTGGACCGATACCCTCAATTAAAGAGGCTCTTCTTAGAGCTCAGTGGAAAATAGAGGATGTAGATTTATTTGAAATCAATGAAGCTTTCGCAGCACAATCAATTGCAGTTACAAGAGAACTTAAAATTCCAGAAGAAAAGGTTAACGTAAATGGTGGAGCAATAGCTTTAGGTCATCCTATAGGTGCCTCAGGAACAAGAATACTTGTCACATTAATTCATGAACTTAAAAGACAACGAAAAAAGAAAGGATGTGCGGCACTCTGCATTGGTGGAGGTATGGGTATTGCCATGTGTGTTGAGAGAAATTAACACAGTACATTATGTTTTTTGCGAATTTTTTTGCACAATACCTTAACAACATTAACAAAAAACACATTAATGTGATAAAAATAGAATTTAATAAAGTTTTTTTGAGTATATAAAACAAATAAAAATAATGAGCGAAAAAGTACTTGTCCCTGATATTGGTGAATTTGAAAATGTTGAAGTAATTGAAATACTAGTAAAATCAGGAGATCAAATAAAAAAAAATGATCCCTTAATAACTATTGAAAGTGATAAATCTAGCGTTGAAATTCCTTCAACAGTGGATGGAAAAATCGAAAGCATCGGGCTTAAAGTTGGTGATAAAGTCTCAAAAGGGGATTTAATTTTAAATTATTTATCTTCAACGATAACTACAAATACTGATACGATTCCAAAGGATACAGAAAATATAATTAAACAAGCAGAAGAAGTTATTGCTGTCCAGCAAGATAAAAAGAATGAAGAAGAAATAAAAAATATCATTCCTGAAAAAAAACAATCAATTATTCAAGTAAGCAATGGTGCAGATATAGATCCTCTGGAAACAAAAGATTGGTTAGAATCTTTATCAGCTGTAATTTCTAAAGATGGAAATCATAGAGCTCATTTTTTAATTAAAGAATTAATAAATAAAGCTTACCGTGAAGGTGCAAATATTCCTTATACTCAAAATACACCATACATTAATACAATACCTCCTGAAGCTGAGGTAAAATCCAATGGAGATCAAAATATTGAAAGAAGAATAAGATCATTAATTAGATGGAATTCAGCTGCTATGGTAGTTAGGGCTAATAAAAAATTTCCTGAATTAGGTGGACATATAGGTACATTTGCGTCAGCAGCAACTCTGTATGATGTAGGAATGAACCATTTTTGGAGAGCAAAAAATAATAAATTTGGCGGAGATTTGATTTACTTTCAAGGCCATAGCGCTCCAGGAATGTATGCAAGAGCATATTTAGAGGGAAGATTAAATGAAAAACAATTAGATAGTTTTAGACAAGAGGTTAAACCTGGAGGATTATCCTCTTATCCGCACCCATGGTTAATGCCAAAGTTTTGGCAATTTCCAACAGTCTCTATGGGTCTTGGTCCTATGCTTGCAATTTATCAAGCTAGATACATGAAATATTTAATTAATAGAGGATTAATTAAAGATGAAGGAAGAAAAGTATGGGCTTTCTTAGGTGATGGAGAGATGGATGAACCAGAGTCCATGGGAGCAATTGGTTTAGCTGCTAGAGAGAATTTAGATAATTTAATTTTTGTTATTAACTGTAATCTTCAAAGACTGGATGGACCTGTTAGAGGTAATGGAAAAATAATTCAAGAACTTGAGGGGAGTTTTAGAGGGTCTGGTTGGAACGTAATTAAAGTAATTTGGGGTTCCTATTGGGACTCTTTACTGGCTAACGATAAAGAAGGCCATTTAGTAAAGCTTATGAATGAGACTGTTGATGGAGAATACCAAGCAGCTAAAGCAAGGGATGGTGCTTATGTAAGAGAAAAATTCTTTGGAAAATATCCTCAAACTTTAGAAATGGTTTCAAGTTTATCAGATAAAGATATCTGGAGATTAAACAGAGGCGGCCATGATCCACATAAAGTTTATGCAGCATATGATAAAGCAACCAAACACCAAGGAAGCCCAACTGTTATTATTGCTAAAACTATTAAAGGATATGGTATGGGAAAATCCGGAGAAAGTGTGAACACAACCCATCAAACAAAAAAATTAGATGTAGATGATCTAATGTATTACAGAGACCGCTTTGATGTACCTTTGACAGATGAACAAGTTAGAAATATTGAATATTTTAGACCTGATGAAAAGTCTCAAGAAATTAAATATTTAAAAGATAGAAGAATTAAACTAGGTGGATTTTTACCTGAGAGGTCGACTTTTGCAAAACCTATTAAAGCACCTTCAAAAGATATTTTTGATTTTATGAAAGTATCAACTGGTGAAAAAGAAATGTCTACAACAATGGCTCTTGTTAGAATGTTAACCAATTTAATGAGAGATAAAAATATTTCTCCGAGATTAGTTCCTATAATTCCAGATGAAGCAAGAACATTTGGTATGGAAGGATTTTTTCAAAAAATTGGAATTTATGCTCATGAAGGTCAAAAATATGAACCAGAAGACTCTGCACAATTAAGCTCATATAGAGAAGAAAAAAGTGGACAAGTTCTAGAGGAAGGAATTAATGAGGCAGGTGCTATGTCTTCATGGATTGCTGCAGCAACAGCTTACACAAATCATGATATTGAAATGATTCCAATCTACACTTTTTATTCTATGTTTGGTTTTCAAAGAATTGGAGATCTTGCTTGGGCAGCTGGAGATAGTCAAGCCAGAGGTTTTTTGATTGGTGCTACTGCAGGAAGGACGACATTGGCTGGGGAAGGTCTACAACACCAGGATGGTCATAGTCATTTAATTGCTTCTACTATTCCAAATTGTGTAACTTATGATCCAACATTTCATTATGAACTAGCAGTAATTTTTAGAGAAGGTTTGAGAAGAATGCATGAGAAAAAAGAAAATGTCTTTTATTATATTACGACAATGAATGAAAATTACTCTCATCCAGAGATGCCAAAAGATAAAAATACAGAAGAGGGAATATTAAAAGGGATGTACAAAATAAAAGATTTTGACAAACATAAAAAAACTAAAATCCAACTTCTTGGATCAGGTACAATACTTCGAGAAATGATTTCGGCAGCTGAAATTTTGCAAAAAGATTATCAAATTGATAGTGAGATCTGGAGTGTTACTAGTTTTAATGAACTTAGAAAAGATGGAATGGAGGTTGAGAGATATAATTTGTTAAATCCAGACAAAGAACCAAAAATATCTTTTGTTGAGCAATGTTTAGGTAAAACAGAGGGTCCAATTATGGCTGCTTCAGATTATATGAGAATGAATTCAGATCAAATTAGACCTTATACTAATAAAAGTTTCTACTCTCTGGGGGCTGATGGTTTTGGTAGGAGTGATACAAGAAAAAATTTAAGAAAATTCTTTGAAGTGGATAAAGAGCACATAGTTGCATATGGATTAAGTATTTTAGCGAAAGAGCAACTTATAGCCTCAAAACATGCAAAAGAAGCAATGATAAAATATAACATTGATGGCAACAAGCCAATGCCCACTAAATTATAAAATGAAAGAGATTGATATTAAGGTTCCAAATATTGGTGACTTCACAGACGTTGAAGTAATAGAGGTTTTGGTAAATGAAGGCCAAGATATTTTAAAAAATGATCCATTAATAACAATTGAGAGTGATAAATCCAGCGTTGAAATTCCATCAAACTTTGAAGGAAAAGTTAAATCTCTTAAATTAAAAGTTGGCGATAAAGTTTCAGAGGGTGATTTAATTTTAATATTAGAAAGTTTGTCAAGTGAAGGTAAAATTAAAGAAGAAACAAAAATTGAAAAACAATCTGAACCGATTGTAGAAATAAAACAAGTAACAGAACAAATTTCTATATCCGAAAAAAAAATTAAAGATATTTCCTCAGCAAGTCCAAAAGCTAGAAAATTTGCAAGGGAGCTAGGTGTTAATATCAACCAAGTGGTAGGTAGTGAAAAAGACGGAAGGGTAATAGAGGATGATATTAAAAAATTTGTTTCTTCAAAAACAGCAAATAATTATCAAGCAAAAAAAATCAAACCAATTAAAATTAAGAATGAGTATGAACATGCAGATTTTGGAAAAGTTGAGATTAAAGATATACCAAGAGTAAAGAAATTAGCTTCAACTTATCTTACAAATTCTTGGACAACCATTCCTCATGTAACTAATCATGATGAAGCAGATATAACCGAAATGGAAAGTTTTAGAACTTCTTTAAAAGATGTTTATACTGGAGAAAAAATAAAAATTACTCCTTTGGCATTTATTATTAAAGCATTAGTTGCTTCTTTAAAAAAGTTTCCAAGTTTTAATTCATCAATAGATGAGATTGAAAGCGGAAAAATGACTTTAAAAAAATACTATCATATTGGAATTGCAGTTGATACTCCAAATGGATTGATGGTTCCAAAGATCAGAGATGCAAATAATAAAAAAATTTCATTAATCGGTAAAGAGTTAAAACAGGTTAGTGAACTTTGTAGAAATCTAAAAATAGATAAGAAGGAATTATTTGGGGGATCAATGACGATTACAAGTCTAGGAGGAATTGGCGGATCTTTCTTTACACCAATTATAAATTATCCTGAAGTAGCTATTTTGGGTATTGGAAGGTCAGAAAAAAAACAAGTTTTTTTAAATGGAAAGTTTCAAATAAGAACAATGTTACCAATTTCTCTATCTTATGATCACAGAATTATTGACGGTGCAGAAGCTGCTCGGTTTAATAACGATTTAAAAGAAAATTTAGGAAATAATTTCGCTTATAAGTTAGCCGTATAATTATTTATGACAAAATCTATATCTTTACTCAGTGCTTTACTGTGTACTTTTATTTGGGGAACAACATTTATAGCTCAAGATACTGGAATGGATAATATAGGACCCTTTACATTTAATGCAGCCCGATTTTTTATAGGTTTTTTAGCTATTATACCATTAGTACTCTTATTTGAGGTAAAAAAAATGAAATCCGAGTTTAAGGTTGATTTTAAAACATTTGCAATTTTCTCTTTTTTGATTGGCTCGTCTCTTTTTTTAGGGTCTGGTTTGCAACAGGTTGCTTTACTTTATACCGATGTAGCTAATGCAGCTTTTTTTACAATTTTTTATGTGCCAATGGTGCCGATTATAATTTTTTTGTTTGGAAAAATTTCTATACATTGGAGTATATGGCCATCTGTAATTTTATGTTTAATAGGAGGGTATTTACTAACAAACTTTTATGATGCTACAATTAGGCTTGGAGACGGTTTAGTTATTTTAGGAGCACTTTTTTGGAGTACTCATATTATTTTTGTCGGAATTATAGTAAAAAAATACAATCTACCACTTACTATAGGTGCTGTACAAACATTAATAGTCTCAATATTTTCATTTGCCATTGGTTTAGTATACGAGGAATTTATTTTAGTAAATATATTAAAAGAATTAGACTCAATACTATATGCGGGAATTTTATCTGGAGGATTAGCATTTGTATTACAGATTTATGCACAAAAAAATATTTCACCTGCACCGGCAGCAATTATTTTTTCACTTGAAGGTGTGTTTGCCACAATAGCAGCTTGGTTTCTATTGAGCCAGATTTTAGATATTAATAACTTACTTGGCTGTTTTTTCATTTTGTGTGGAGTGCTATTATCTCAGTTACTTCCTTTAATGAAAAAAGGATATGCTTAATAAATTAAGCCAAATAAAATTAAAGCTATTATTATTCTATAAATTACAAAAGCATTCATAGAAAATTTATTTATATAAATTAAAAAAAATTTGACTGTCATAAAAGAAAATATAAAAGATGATATTATTGCAACAAACACCAAATAATTTAATTCAATAGGTTGATTTATAATATCCTTCAACCCCAAAAAGCTTGCTCCACCAAGTGCTGGAATAGAAAGTAAAAAAGATATTTTACTTGAGTCAACTCTATTAAATTTTAAAATTCTAGCTGCAGTTATGGTAATACCTGCTCTACTTACACCTGGTACAAGTGATAAAATTTGAAAAAGACCAATAAAAAATATTGTTTGAATATTTAAATTAGTTGAAATTTTCTTATCGAATCTATTTTTATCTGCGGCGTATAAAACTATTGCAAATACAAGGGTAGTCCATGCAATTACTTTTATATCTCTTAGAGCATAAATATAATTTGTAGAGTATAAAATATATCCAACAATTATTAATGGAATAGAACCAAGAATAATTAAACTTAATAATCTTTTATTATTTTTAACATCTAATAATTCTCTTCTAAAAAAATAAATTATTGCTAACAAAGATCCTAAATGAAGACTAATATCTATTAACAATGAATTAGATTTAAACTCATATAAGCTTGAAACCAAAATTAAGTGTGCTGAAGAACTTACTGGCAAGAACTCTGATACACCCTGAATTACTGAAAGGATTAATACTTCTATTATATTTTGAAACATCGTTTCTTCGTAACTTATAAAATATCGATTTAAAACAATTCGATTTGATCATATTAGGTATGCATTTATTAGAAAGTTATTTAAATTCGTGAAGAGTCTTCAAATTAAGGTCATAATTTATGACCTATTTTATACTTTATTTAATAAAATCAACCTATAACTTGCCAAAAAAAATAAAATTATTATGTCTGATAAAATGTTAAAATTTGTAAAAATAGGTCAACAAACACCACCTAAAAGGGAAGTTGGGTCTAGAAAACAAGATTTTAATGAGATTTACGACGAGTATATAAATGAGAAAGCTAAAGAGCAGTCTAGTAGATGCTCACAATGTGGAGTTCCTTTTTGTCAAGTTCATTGCCCTTTAAGCAACAATATACCTGATTGGCTAAAGCTTACTGCTGAAGGAAGACTTAAAGAAGCTTATGAGCTGTCGCAAAGTACAAATAATATGCCTGAAGTTTGTGGGAGAATATGTCCTCAAGACAGACTGTGTGAAGGAAATTGTGTAATTGAACAATCTGGTCATGGAACTGTAACGATTGGTTCAGTAGAAAAATATATTACTGATAATGCATGGGAACAAGGCTGGGTGAAACCAATTCAAGTTAACCAAGAAAAAAATCAAAGTGTAGGCATTATTGGAGCAGGTCCAGCAGGATTAGCAGCCGCAGAGCAATTAAGAAAAAGTGGATATAAAATCACTGTTTATGATCGATACGATCGAGCAGGTGGTTTGTTAATATATGGAATTCCAAATTTTAAATTAGAAAAAGAAATTGTTGAAAGAAGAACGAAACTTTTAAAAGATGGAGGAATAGAGTTTGTTCAAAATTTTGAGGTTGGCAAAGATGCAACTTTAGATCAATTACGTAAAAAGCACGATGCAATTTTGGTTGCAACTGGAGTTTATAAAGCAAGAGAAGTTGGGCTTAAGGGAAATGATTTAGATAATATTTTTCCAGCCATGGATTTTTTAACTGCATCAAATAAAAAAGGTTTAGGAGATGAAGTTGAATTATTTGACAAAGGAATTTTAAATGCTGAAGGTAAAGATGTTGTTGTAATTGGAGGTGGTGATACTGCTATGGATTGTGTAAGGACCTCTATAAGACAAAAAGCAAAATCTGTAAAATGTTTATATAGAAGAGATAAAGAAAATATGCCCGGTTCAGCTAGAGAGGTTGCTAATGCTGAAGAAGAAGGAGTGCAATTTGTTTGGCTATCAAGCCCAAAAGAATTTAAAGGTACAAATAAAATTGAAAAACTAGTTGTAGATCAAATCAAACTTGGTGATCCTGACGAAAGTGGAAGAAGGAAACCACAGGTTCAGGAAGGTTCAAGTTATGAAATCAATGCCGATATGGTTATAAAAGCTTTGGGATTTGACCCTGAAGATTTACCAAAAATGTTTGAAGCAAATGAGTTACAAGTAACAAAGTGGGGAACAATTAAAGCTGATTTTGATACTATGGAGACTAATATTAAAGGTGTATTTGCTGCTGGTGATATAATTAGAGGTGCTTCTTTAGTAGTTTGGGCGATTAAAGATGGAAGAGATGCTGCAATTTCAATTAAAAATTATTTAGAGAATAAGTTTTTAAAAGAGAGAAGAGTAGCTTAATGAAAAAATACATTAAGAATAAAGAATTATTAAAACAAAATCATGTTTACTCTGACGATATGGAGCATGATGCGTGTGGAGTTGGAATTATTGCATCCACTGAAGGTAAAAAATCTCGTAAAGTTGTTGATTATGGTATTGAAGCTTTAAAAGCTGTTTGGCACAGAGGTGCAGTAGATGCAGATGGAAAAACAGGAGATGGTGCAGGTATTCATGTTGAAATTCCAAAAGATTTTTTTGTCGAAAAAATAGAGGTGACTGGTCATACCCATGATAACTCTGAAATAGGCGTTGGTATGATTTTTTTACCTAGAAATGATTATGAAGCTCAAGAAAGCTGCAAAACAATAGTGGAGAGTGAATTAACAAAAAATGGTTTTAGTATTTATGGTTGGAGACAAGTTCCAATTAATCCAAACGTATTAGGCGAAAAGGCACTACAGACTATGCCTGAAATCATTCAGGTTTTGTTTAAATCGTATGATCCAGAACTTACAAATAAAGATCTAGAAAGAAAAATATATGAAACTAGAAGAAAAATAGAAAATGAAGCATTTAAAAAATCCTTAAATCATTTTTATATTTGTTCATTAAGCTCTAAGTCAATTATTTACAAAGGTATGTTTTTAGCTGAGGCAATTTCAGATTTTTATTTAGATTTAAAAGATGAAAGATTTATTTCAAGATTTGCAATTTTTCATCAAAGATTTTCGACGAACACGGCTCCAAGTTGGAATTTAGCCCAACCATTTAGAGCAATCGCTCATAATGGTGAAATAAATACATTCAGGGGAAATAAAAATTGGATGAAAGTTCATGAACAAGAAATGAATAGTAATCTTTTTGAAAATATAGAAAATTTAAAACCAGTAATTCAACAAGGTACATCCGATTCTGCTGCGCTAGATAACGTGTTTGAATTGCTCAATATTTCTGGTCAGCCAGCACCTCTAGCTAAGTTAATGTTGGTTCCAGATGCGTGGTCTAAAAAAAATGAAACTTTACCTAAAGATCACCAACAATTGTTTAATTTTTTAAACAGTACAATGGAACCATGGGATGGTCCTGCAGCTATTGCAGGAACAGATAACGAATGGGTAATTGCGGCTAATGATAGAAATGGATTACGACCATTAAGATATGCAATAACAAAAGATAAATTATTATTTGCAGGATCAGAGACAGGCATGATTGAACTTAATGAAAAAAGAATACTTTCTAAAGGTAGATTAGGACCAGGAGAAATCATTGGTGTTAGAATTGAAAAAGGAAAAGTTTTTAAAAATAAGCAAATTAAAGATTATCTAGCAAAAGAGTACAAACATTTTAATTCTCAAATTATTGACTTAGATGAAAAATTAACAATTTCTAATGAGAAAAATACTTATTTTGGAGACGAATTAAGAAGAAGACAATATGCATTTGGAATTAGTCTAGAAGATTTAGAATTGATATTACATCCGATGGCAGAGGATGCCAAAGAAGCTATTGGATCAATGGGGGATGATACCCCTCTTGCAGTATTATCAGACAGATACAGACCCTTATATCATTTTTTTAGACAAAACTTCAGTCAAGTAACAAACCCTCCAATAGACTCTTTAAGAGAAAATAAAGTGATGAGTCTAAAAACAAGATTTGGAAATCTTGGAAATATTCTTAATTTTGACAATCTAACAAAGCAAAATATTTACGTTTTAAACAGTCCAATTTTATCAAATTCACAATTTGAGAAATTTATCAATTTTTTTGGCAAAAATTCTTCCATAATTGATTGTACTTTCTCAGACAATGAAAATTTGCAACAGTCTATAAAAAGAATTCAAAAAGACGCAGAAATAGCAGTAAGACAAGGAGTTACACAATTAATTTTAAGTGACAAAGAGCTTTCAAGTATGAAGCTTCCAATTCCGATGTTACTTGCTGTTGGTGCGATCAATTCATTTTTAATTGAAAAAAAATTGAGAGGCTACGTTTCTATCAATGTCCAGTCAGGAGAAGCAATGGATACACACTCTTTTGCAACTTTAATTGGAGTAGGTGCAACTACAGTAAATCCATATCTAGCTTTTGACAGTTTATATCAAAGGCATGAAAAGAAATTGTTTGGAAAATTCAGTTTTGATGAGTGTGTTCAAAGGTACATCAAGTCGGTAAATGCAGGACTTCTAAAAATAATGTCTAAGATGGGTATTTCTGTTTTAAGTTCTTATAGAGGAGGATGTAATTTTGAGACGGTTGGTTTAAGTAGAACAATTGTTGCTGACTATTTTCCTGGAGTAGTATCAAAAATTTCAGGTATAGGACTAACAGGAATTGAAAAAAAAATTAAAGAAATACACAAAGAAGCTTTTGAAAGTAGTGACACAATCCTGCCTATAGGTGGAATTTATAGATATAGAAAAAATGGAGAAACTCATCAGTATCAAGGAAAATTAATTCATTTACTTCAAAGTGCTGTAGGTTCTAATTCTTATGATGCTTACAAAAGGTATGCAGAGGGTATTTATAATCTACCACCAATAAATTTAAGAGATTTAATTGATTTTAGAATAAAAAAATTAAAAGGATCAATTGATATTTCGGAAGTGGAGCCTCTAGCAAATATATTAAAAAGATTTGGAAGTGGAAGCATGTCACATGGTGCCTTGTCAAAAGAAGCTCATGAAACATTAGCTACTGGAATGAATAGAATTAAAGGTGCCTCTTGCAGCGGAGAAGGAGGAGAGGATGAAAAAAGATTTAAGGTATTAGAAAATGGAGATAGCGCAAATTCTAGAGTAAAACAGATAGCCTCTGCAAGATTTGGAGTAACAGTCAATTATTTAAATAATTGTAACGAAATTGAAATTAAAATTGCACAAGGTGCAAAGCCAGGAGAAGGCGGCCAGCTTCCAGGATTTAAGATTACGAAGGAAATTGCAAGACTTAGACATTCTACACCAGGAGTAACATTAATCTCTCCTCCACCACATCACGACATTTATTCAATCGAAGATCTTGCACAATTAATTTATGATTTGAAACAAATCAATCCTAAAGCAAGAATAGGAGTAAAATTAGTTGCTTCTTCTGGTGTTGGAACAATTGCGGCTGGTGTTGCCAAAGCTAAAGCAGATATAATTTTGATATCAGGACATAATGGTGGAACTGGAGCAACACCTCAAACTAGTGTTAAGTATGTTGGAATACCATGGGAAATGGGTTTGACTGAAGCCAATCAAGTTTTAACTTTAAATAACCTTAGACACAAAGTTACTTTGAGAACTGATGGAGGAATTAAAACTGGAAGAGATGTTGTTATTGCAGCCATGATGGGAGCTGAAGAGTATGGTGTTGCTACTACAGCCTTGGTTGCAATGGGCTGCATTATGGTAAGACAATGTCATTCGAACACCTGTCCAGTAGGTGTTTGTACCCAAGATGAAAAATTGAGAGAAAAATTTACTGGTACACCAGAAAAGATAGTCAATCTTTTCACATTCATTGGAACTGAAGTAAGAGAAATATTAGCAAAACTAGGATTTAAATCTTTAAATGATATAATTGGTAGAACCGATTTATTAAGACAGGTTAGTAAAGGATCTCCAAATTTAGATGATTTAGATTTAAATCCACTATTTGTTCAAGCTGATACTGGAAATAATAAAAGGTATTGTGATATTCCAGAAATAAATAGTGTTCCAGATACTTTGGATCAAAAGATTTGGCCTGAAATAGAAAAGTCTTTAGATAGTTCAGAAAAAATTGAAAAGATTTATCAAATACAAAATACACATAGAGCTGTTGGAACAAGAATCTCTCATCATCTCTACAAAAAATATGGATATGAAAAACTTGATGACGATTTTTTAATTTTAAATTTTAAAGGATCTGCTGGACAATCTTTTGGAGCATTTTCTTCTAAAGGGTTAAAATTAGTTCTTAAGGGAGATGCCAACGACTATGTTGGAAAAGGTTTATCAGGTGCAACAATTTCAATTAAATTGCCAGAGGAAAGTAATTTAATTTCTAATGAAAATACAATTTTAGGAAATACAGTTCTTTATGGTGCTACTTCGGGTAAACTTTTTGCGGCAGGTCAGGCAGGAGAAAGATTTGCTGTAAGAAATTCTGGAGCTACAACAGTGATCGAGGGATGTGATTCAAATGGTTGCGAATATATGACTGGTGGAATGGTAGTAATTTTAGGAGAGGTAGGAGATAATTTTGCAGCAGGAATGACAGGTGGCATGGCTTTTATTTACGATAAATTGAACCAATTTACAAAAAAAGTAAATCCTGAGTCAGTTGTTTGGCAAAATGTAGAAACAGATTATTGGAAAGAAATTTTAAAGAATTTAATATCTGAACACTCTAAGGAAACAGGATCTGAATTTTCAAGAAATATAATTAAAAATTATGAAGAGGAGTTAATTAATTTTGTTCAAGTTTGTCCTAAAGAAATGTTAGACAAACTAGACAACCCAATTACTCTTAAAGGCATTAAAAAAGTTAGTTAGATTAATAGTTTTAACTCTTTAAGAATTATTTTTAGACCTTTCTTAGTAGACAAACTGTGATCACCATTTTTGACTATATTTAACTTTTTCTTTGCATTTGAAAAAAGTTTTAAAACTTTTTTAGAATAAGAAACCTTAACGGCCTCATCTTTTTCTCCATGAACCATAGTAACCTTAATTTTTAGATTAATTTTTTTATTTAAAACTTTATTTTTTCTTCCATCTTTAATTAGTTGATATGTTATAGGATATTCATAATTTCCATGTTTTAAATTATAAATCCCTTTTGTAATTGTTTCTTTTTTCATCTTTTTGGAAAATTTTTTCCACATAATATTTTCTAAAAATTCGGGCGCTGCACCAATTCCTAAAAAACCAACGATTTGATTTTTAAAAATTTTAAATTGTTTTAAAGAAATCCAAGCACCCATGCTTGAACCTACAAATATTATTTTGTCATCTTTTACATATTTTTTAACTAATTTTGAGGTTTCATCACTCCATTTTGAAATATTACCTTTTGTAAATTCTCCTGAAGATTTACCATGTCCAGAATATTCAAGTGCTAAGAAGTTTATTTTATTTTTCCTTGCAAAATTTAATAATGCTTTAGGTTTCTCTCCTTCAAGATCTGACATAAATCCATGAAGAAAAACTAAAGACAAACTACTTTTATAAATTTTAGAAATATATCTAATTTTCTTGGTTTTTGAGATCTTGTGATATCTGAAATTTGTCATTTGTTTATATATTTTGTCTAATAATATATAAGTTTATCAGATGGCAACTAATTTAAAAGTTTTACAAGTCATTCCCAAATTAGGATATGGAGGAGCAGAAACAGGCTGCTTTGATATAGCCCATTATTTGCCTGAAAATAATTGCGAGTCGTTTATTGTAACTAGTGGTGGTGAATTACTTAAGTTTGTTGACAAAAAAAAGGTAAAAATTTTTAAGCTTCCTGTACAGAGTAAAAATCCTTTATTAATTTTCATAAATTCAATTATTTTAACTGGAATTATTTTACTAAATAATATTTCCATAGTTCATGCTCGAAGTAGAGCTCCCGCATGGTCTTGTTTGATAGCATCAAAAATTACTGGAAGAAAATTTGTAACAACTTTTCACGGCACTTATAATTTTAAAACTAATTTGAAAAAATTTTATAATTCGGTAATGGTAAGGTCTGATTTAATTATAGCAGGATCAAATTTTATTTTTTCCCATATTAAAGAAAATTATTCTATGTATTTAAATTATAAAAAAAAATTCTTAGTGATTTTTAGAGGTATCAATGTTGATTATTTTGACTCATCCACAACTATTGAAAATGATGAAAAAAAATTATTAAAACAATGGGATATTGAAAAAGATAAAAAGATTATACTTTTACCAGGCAGACTAACTTCATGGAAGGGTCACGAAGTATTTATTGAGGCAGTCAATTTAACTAACATAGAACTTGGATACGAAGCATTTTATACAGTCATTCTTGGTAATGACCAAGGTCGTGAACTTTATAAAAAAAAATTAATCAGACTCTCAGAACAATATAGGATGTCTAAACAAATACGATTTATAGATCATTGCAAAAATATGGCTTTAGCTTACAAAGTTTCGGATATAATAGTTTCAGCTTCAAATGAGCCTGAAGCTTTTGGAAGAGTATCAGTAGAAGCCCAATCAATGGGAAAACCAATAATAGCTAGCAATATTGGTGGTTCGAAAGAAACAGTTATTGATGAAAAAACAGGTTTTTTATTTGAGTCAAACGATGCAAAATCCTTAAGTAAACAGATTTTAAAAGTTCTTAATATGGATGAAACATCTTTAAAAATGATGGGAATAGAGGCAAGAAAAAACGTTACTGAAAGATTTAATGTTGAAAAAATGTGTTTTTCTACTTATTCAGAGTATAAAAGACTTTTAAATTAAATGCCTACAATAACATTACCAGATGGAAATAATCTAAATTTTTCAAAAAAAGTTACTGGAACTGAAGTAGCTGAGAAAATAAGCAAGTCATTAGCAAAACAAGCAATGGTTATGAGCGTTGATGGTGAACTCAAAGATTTAGATTATTTAATAGAAAAAGACTGCTCAGTCAAAATTTTTACTTCAAAAAATCCAGAAGGTCTTGAAACAATTAGACATGACACTGCACACATATTGGCAATGGCTGTTCAAGAATTATTTCCTGGTACTCAGGTTACAATTGGTCCAGTTATTGAAAATGGATTCTACTATGACTTTGCTAGAAAAGAACCTTTTACTGAAGATGATTTAGTCAAAATTGAAAATAAGATGAAAGAAATTGTAGACAGAGATGAAATTACAAAGAGAGAAGTTTGGGATAGAAGTAAAGCTATGGATCATTTTAAAAAAAAAGGTGAAATTTATAAATCTGAATTAATTAAAGCTATCCCAGAGAAAGAAGATGTTTCAATTTATTTTCATGGTGATTGGCATGATCTTTGCAGAGGTCCTCATTTATCTTCAACAGGCAAAATTGGAAAGTATTTTAAATTAACCAAAGTCTCTGGTGCTTATTGGAGAGGAGACTCACAAAATGAGATGCTTCAAAGAATATATGGTACTAGTTGGGCAACTCAAAAAGAATTAGATGAACATCTTAAAAGAATAGAAGAAGCAGAAAAAAGAGATCATAGAAAATTAGGAAAAGAAATGGATTTATTTCATTTTAGAGAAGAAAGTCCAGGATCTGTTTTTTGGCACGAAAGAGGCTGGGCGTTATTTCAAAATTTAATTAATTATATGAGAAATAGACAGGATGAAGCTGGGTACAAAGAAATAAATACCCCTGAGGTTTTGGATAGACAATTATGGGAAAAATCAGGACATTGGGTAAAATATGGTGATAATATGTATACATCTGAAACTCCAGATGAAAAAGTTTTTGCAATAAAACCAATGAACTGCCCTGGGCACGTTCAAGTATTTAATCAAGGATTAAAAAGTTATCGAGATCTTCCCTTGCGTTACGCAGAGTTTGGAAAAGTTCATAGGTATGAACCATCCGGAGCATTACATGGTCTACTTAGAGTTAGAGCTTTTACGCAAGATGATGCACATATTTTTTGTTCAGAAGATCAAATTACAAGTGAGTGTTTAATTGTCACTAATTTAATTTTGGATATTTATAAAGACCTTGGTTTTGAAAATGTAATTCTAAAATATGCAGATAGACCAGAAGTAAGAGTTGGGGATGATGAAGTTTGGGATAAAGCAGAAGCATCATTACTCAAAGCAGTGAAAGCTTCAAAGTTAGAATATAGCATTAATAAGGGAGAAGGTGCATTCTATGGTCCCAAAATTGAGTTTGTTCTAAGGGATGCAATTGGTAGAGATTGGCAATGTGGAACTTTGCAGGTTGATTTAAATTTACCTGAGAGATTAGGTGCTTCTTATGTTGATAAAGATGGAAGCAAGAAAATTCCTGTAATGTTGCACAGAGCACTATTTGGATCTTTAGAGAGATTTATTGGAATCTTAATTGAAAATTATGCAGGAAAATTTCCATTCTGGATATCACCCTTACAAACAATGGTGATTCCTATTTCAGAAGAATTTAATGACTATGCAATTGAGACATCTAAGAAAATTAAAAATGTAGGCATCAGTTCTTCTGTTGATTTAAAAAATCAAAATTTAAATTATAAAATAAGAGATCATTCATTAGCTAAAATACCTCTTTTATTAATTTGTGGTAAAAAAGAAGTTGACTCCAATTCTGTAACGATTAGAAGATTAGATACTAATAAACAAGAAAATATGGATATAGACACATTCTTAAAAACTTTCTCTGCTTTAAACAAAGCATCTTCAAACTAAGTGGCAGAATTTAAACAAAATTATTTTCAGAGAAGAACTAAGGACAGAGGTCCAAGATCGAATAATAGAATTTCCTCTCCGGATGTTCAAGTAATAGCAAGTGATGGCGAAAATCTTGGTGTATTGAATACCAATGAGGCTATCTCAATGGCAAAAAACCAAGGACTTGATTTAATTGAAATAGCACCAAACGCAAACCCTCCGGTTTGTAAAATCATGGATATGGGTAAGTACAAATATGATGCACAAAAAAAAGCAAATCTTGCAAAAAAAAAACAAAAAATTGTTTTATTAAAAGAAATTAAAATGAGACCAGTAACAGAAACGCATGATTATGATTTTAAGGTTAAAAATGCAAAAAAATTTATTGCCAAAGGGGACAAGGTTAAATTCACAATAAGATTTAAAGGTAGAGAGCTACAACACTCACATTTAGGAAACGAGTTAATGGGTAAAATCAAGGAAGACATGAAAGATATTGGCAAGGTAGAACTTCATCCAAAATTTGATGGCAAGCAAATGATTATGGTTATCCAACCTTTATAGGGTTTAATAGAGGTTGTAAAATTATACCATTCTTTGTATAAGTCCGCAGAATTATGCCTAAACTAAAAACAAAAAGCTCAGCAAAAAAAAGATTTAAAATATCAGCTAAGGGTAAAGTAATGACCGCCCAAGCTGGAAAGAGACATGGCATGATAAAAAGAACAAATTCTCAAATTAGAAAATTAAGAGGCACTACAACAATGTCTAAACAAGATGGAAAAATTGTTAAATCTTACATGCCTTACAGTTTAAGAGGTTAATAATGGCAAGAGTTAAAAGAGGTGTAACAAGCAAAGCTAAACATAAAAAAGTTTTAAAAGCTGTCAAAGGCCAGTGGGGTAGAAGAAAAAATACTATAAGAGTTGCAAAGCAAGCAATGGAAAAATCAATGCAATATGCTTATAGAGATAGAAGAAACAAAAAAAGAGATTTCAAATCTTTATGGATCCAAAGAATCAACGCAGGTGTTAGAGCTGAAGGTTTGACATATTCTAAATTCATAAACGGATTAAGTAAATGTGGTATTGTAATAGATAGAAAAATTCTTGCTGAAATTGCTTACGATAGCCCGGAAGCATTCAAAACAATTGTACAAAAAGCCCAATCAGCACTGAATTAATTTTCATTGTTGTTTTTCTAAGGTTAACAAATATTCTACTGATATGTCTGATATTAAAAAAATTAAAGACGAATTCTTAAATAAATTAAGTGCAAATTTAAATATTGAAAGTGTAAATCAAATCAAATCTGAATTATTCGGTAAGAATGGTAAAATTTCTAATTCTTTTAAAAATTTAGGATCTTTACCTGCTGAAGAGCGAAAAAAATTTGCATCAGATTTAAATTTTATAAAAGATGAGCTTCAAGAAAAAATTAATAAAAAAATTCAAGAAATAGAAATTAAAGAAATAAATTCTAAGCTAGAAAATGAAAAAGTAGACGTAACTTTACCCGAAAGAAATATTATTCAAGGTAAGATACACCCTGTTTCTCAAGTTATAGATGAAATATCATCTATATTTTCTGAAATTGGTTTTAGTGTTGAAGAAGGACCAGATGTAGAAAATGAACATTATAATTTTACAGCATTAAACACACCAGATAACCATCCAGCAAGAGACATGCATGACACCTTTTATTTAGATGATAAAAAAGAATTACTTTTAAGAACCCATACATCACCAGTTCAAGTACGAACAATGCTAAAAGGCAAACCTCCTTTTAAAATTATTGCTCCTGGTAGAACATATAGATCTGATAGTGATCAAACTCATGCTCCAATGTTTCATCAAGTAGAAGGACTTCATATAGATAAAAATTTAAATATGGGACATTTAAAAGGCTGTTTAAATTATTTTATCAAATCTTTTTTTGAGGTAGATAAAATCAAAATGAGATTTAGACCAAGTCACTTCCCCTTTACAGAACCATCAGCAGAAGTAGACATTGGTTATGAATTGAAAGATGGCAAAATAGTTATCGGTGAAGGAGATAAATGGTTAGAGATTTTAGGTTGTGGGATGGTACATCCAAACGTACTTAAAAATGTAAAAATAAATCCAGATAAGTATCAAGGTTATGCTTTTGGAATTGGTATTGACAGACTAGCTATGCTTAAATATGGAATAAATGATCTAAGAGCTTTTTTTGAAACAGACTATAGGTGGCTAAATCACTTTGGGTTTGATCCATTAGACGTACCATCAAATTATAGAGGTCTTAGTAGATGAAATTTACGATAGGTTGGCTTAAGGAGCATCTTGATACAAAGTTCAAGGATATTGAAATAATTGATAAGTTGACTGATATTGGGCTTGAAGTTGAGAGCTATGAAAGAGTTAGCTCTAACTTTGATAATTTTAAAGTAGCAAAAATTATAAATGCTAAACAACACCCAAATGCAGATAAGCTAAAAGTGTGTGACATTGATATAGGTGAACAAAACACTGTAAAAGTTGTTTGTGGAGCACCTAATGCTAAGAAGGATCTCTTGACTGTTTATGCGGGTCCTGGATCAGTTATTCCAAAAAGTAATATGAAACTCACCGTTAGCAAAATAAGAGGCGTAACCTCATATGGAATGTTATGCTCAGAGTCTGAATTAAATTTATCTGATGAAAGTGACGGAATAACTGAACTAAATTCAAATAAGTACTCTGACAAAATAGGAAAAAATTTTTTTAAAAGTAATTCTGAAAAAGTTATTGATCTATCAATCACTCCTAATAGACCTGATTGTTTAGGAGTTAGAGGGTTGGCAAGAGATCTTGCAGCAGCAGGAGTTGGTAAATTGAAAAATATTTCTAATATAAAAATTAAAAATAAAGGGTCTCAAAAAATTAAAGTTTCTATTACAAAAGATAAAAATCAAGGTTGTACCATATTTGGCAGTTGTTTTATAAAAGACGTTACAAATAAAGAAAGTCCAAAGTGGCTAAAGGATAAAATCATATCTCTAGGTCAGAAACCTATTTCAGCGATTGTAGATATAACTAATTATGTGATGCTGGATTTAAATAGACCACTTCATGCATATGATGCAGACAAAGTTGATAAGGAAATTATTGTAAGAACTTCAGAAAAAGGTGAAACGTTTGAAGCTCTTGATAACAAAGAATACAAATTAGATAATGATATGTGTGTTATCTCTGATAAGTCTGGGGTATTAGGTTTGGGTGGAATAATAGGAGGTATACGCTCGGGTACTGAGCTTAATACTAAAAATATTTTGTTAGAGTCAGCATATTTTTTGCCAAGATCTATTAGAAAAACTTCAAAATTATTA
>CABXVD010000015.1 GCA_902515625.1 uncultured Pelagibacteraceae bacterium
AGAGAAGTACCATACAATTTACGACAAAGTGGTCCAACAAAAGTTGAAATGTTAATTTCAACAAGAGTGAGAAAATCACCATATTGGCATTTATCAATGCAGGCAGGATGTTGGAGAGCAACTGTCTATAATCGTATTTATCATCCAAGAGGCTATGTAAAACCTGAAGATGGTGGCGCAATGGTGGAATATGATGCGATTGTTAATCATGTAACTATGTGGAATGTTGCTGTTGAAAGACAAATAAGAGTAAAGGGTCCAGACGCAGAAAAATTTACTGATTATGTAATCACAAGAGATGCAACTAAAATTTCTCCGATGAGAGCCAGATATGTAATTTTATGTAATGCTTATGGTGGTGTTTTAAATGATCCAATTCTATTAAGAATTTCTGAAGATGAATTTTGGTTTTCTTTGTCAGACTCTGATATTGGAATGTATTTGCAAGGTGTAAATGCAGATGGAAGATTTAATTGCACTGTAGAAGAGATAGATGCATGTCCAGTACAAATCCAAGGTCCTAAATCAAAAGCTTTAATGAAAGACCTTTGTGGAGATCAAGTAGACTTTGATAACATGCCTTTTTATGGATTAGCAGAAGCAAATATAGGAGGAAGAAGTTGTGTTATTTCACAGTCAGGTTTTTCTGGGGAAGCTGGTTATGAAATATATTTAAAAAATGCAACTTTGTATGCTGAAGATATGTGGAATTCTGTTCTTAAAGCAGGAAAAAAACATAACCTTATGGTTATTGCTCCAGCACACCATCGAAGAATTCAAGCAGGTATTCTTTCTTGGGGGCAAGATATGGATCAACAACATAATCCTTTTCAATGTAACCTGGGATATCAAGTTTCTTTATCTGGAAAAGGAGAATGGAATAAAAAAGGAGATTATGTAGGAAAATCAGCTTTAGAAAAAATGAAAGCAGATCTTGTTGATGGAAAAAAACCATATAAACTTCAATTAGTTGGTTTGGAATTTGGTGGGAAACCAATTGAAGATTATGCACCTGATTTTTGGTTAGTTTCTCCTGAAGGAGGGGGTGATCCTGTAGGATTTATTACTTCTCCCTGGTATCATCCTGAAAAAAAACAAAACATTGCAATGGGATATGTGCCATTTGATGGAACACTTAACTCTAATGGTTTTCCAAAAGGTAAAGTTGGTACCAAATTTAAAGTTCACTTACCTAAACAATACTCTGATAAAGCTGGAGTTCCAGTTGACGCAGTTGTTGTTGATATTCCATTTAAAGAGTCATTTAATGCCAATACAAGAGAAGTTGTAAAAGGCTAAAAATATTATGGGGGAGTTAAGTTTAGCTTCCCCACAAAATCAATGACAAAAGGGTTTTTAATTGTAATTTGCATTACGATTGCGATTGCTTTAATAGTATTTCCCTTGATAGTCTCTTATAAAGCACAAAAAAATAAAAAGAAAAAAAATTAATGTTTGGTGAATTTTTAAATATAATTTTCAAATCAATAAAATTAGATAAGACACTTTATTCAGATAATAAAAATTTTGCTGAAGCCTCAATTTATTTTGCAGGTATTATAATGATTTTAGATGGTATAGCTGGAGCAGTTGCAGCAAATACAATTATTAAAACTGCAATTGCTATGTCTGGCCTCACAGCAATTATTACTTGGTTGATTTGGGCAATTTTTATTTATGTTATTGGAGTAAAACTTTTTCCAGATAAACAAACTAAAGTTTCATTTAAAAAAGTTTTAACCGCAGTTGGTTATGCGCATGCTCCAGGACTACTAAGATTTTTTGCAGTAACGCCAGACTTAATGATACCAATAATCTTTCTTACACAATTTTGGATTTTTGCTGGTTTAATTATTTCAACAAAACAAATTCTAAATTTAAAATCTAATTTCAAATCTTTTGGAATTATTCTTTTATCTTTCTTAATAATAGCATTTTTATCTATTTCATTTGTGATGAGCCGAATGAATATGCTACCAGTTAATCAAATAAGTTAAAGTGGGAAAATAGTTTTAGAAACTCTGCAAGATTTACAAAGTTTAAACCCTGTCATTATCAGATTTTGAAATACACTCTCATCTTCTTTTCTACATTCGTCACAGATATTATTTAAATCATTGCTATTCTTATCTTTAAAATCTTTATCTAAATCTTTAGTCATTATCTGTTAAACCTGCTCCAGCAGCACCTTTTTTTAGACTATCAGTTTCTTCCACAAAAGTATTCTCAGATAATTTGTATAAACTTGTCCATTCATCTTCATTAAAGTTATCTTTATTATCAATAAAATTTATCTCTAAGTTTTTTGAATTTTTAGGAAATTTTAAATTTAAAAAATTAGAATAAATATTTACATTTAAATTTAAGAAAATTTCTTTCTCATCAAATTTAACATTAATTTTTTTTCCACTAATTTCTGATGATCTACTCAAAAATGATAAAAAAATAATTGGGTAGGCAATGTTTGAGAAATAAATTTTTTCATAATTTTCGACTATTTTAAGTTGATCTAAAAAACTAATTCCTAAAATGATTGGACAATAAGGATTTGAAGAAGATGAATTTAACTGATTTATTGAACTTAAGTTCTCATACGTATTTTTTTTCTTATCATTAAAATAAGAGTTTAAATGTTTGACACCGGGTAAACCAAACATCTCTAATTGTCTTATACATTTTCCAATTTCCTCAGCTTCACCCCATGAAAATCCAGCAGCTTTTGACGCTCTTTTAGCTGTAGTTTCAATCTCGCTTAAAGATTTCATTTTTTAATTACTTGACCTATAGACCCACTGTTCGTCATAGTTTTTTAATTCATCAGGTAGTGGTGCTCCTTGGAACATACAAATTCTTAACCATTTATCTGATCGTGGATCAAATTTTAAGGCTCCAAAAAAAGATAGCTTTAACCTTAGCATATCTATAGGCATTATATTTTTACCAATAGTATTATCTTGTATCTCAGAGTATGGAAATTTTTCAACAATAAATACTCTCCTAACAATGTGTCTAAGCTCAGAATTTTTAGACAAAAATTCTGCAACGGTAGAATTATTTTTTGTAACTAATAATTTTTTATACAGTTTTTTTACATCTCTAGCTATTGCAAGTGGTTGTTCTAATTCAGATCCGCCTTCTTCAAATCTATCAGCTAATCTAGGCTCCTCTTTATTCTTGGAAATAAACCAAAAATTTTGTATATTTTGTTTTTTGTCAAAGTTTATTTTTAAAATATTTGAATATTTCTTTTCAATAATATTGATTAAATCTTTAATTGTTCTGCTGGTTGGAATAGTAAAATATTTATCCTCCTCAGAACTCATCTGACTTACTAACGGATTAGTTATTTCATTATATGGTTCCATCATAATAGAAACTACATACTCAATACACTCCTCACATGCTTCCTCTTCTAACCAAAGATATATTTGGTTAAAAGGATATTCGTCTTCAAAATCAAAATTATTATCAATAAAGTGGATAAATTTTTTTATGTCTTTTAATAGATTTTTAATTTTAATTTGTTGATAATCACTATCAGTATTCCAGCTTGTAATGTTTGTTAAAGATTTTTTAAGGCAATCAATAAATAAAACACTGTCTTTTTTTTTAACTATTTTTATTTCTCTAATTTTTTTTAAGGCGATCTCTCTGCTCATTACCCAATTATTCAATAAGGTTGGATGATTTACTATAAATGGAGCCATACCTAATCCAGTAGAATTTCCAATGCCTAAATTTTTACAAATCTTTCTATCTAATACAACAGATTTACTGGGGTTTTTGTGATGAGCAACGTGGTTTACTTGATCAAATGTAAATTGCCTAACTAAATAAACTAGCATCATTTCCAATCTAAAAGGTCCATTGATTTCTTCTCTGTTCTTAATTCTAAAACGATCTGCTAAGCCAAATTTTCCGGACCCATATACTGCAGTTGTTCTATACAAATATCCAACATTTGATAATAATTCTAAATCTGGTTGTTTACCTTCACTTAATCTTTCAACTACATGATTGAATACTCGAAGAGATTTATTTGCTCTAGACAATGTTAACTCTTTAAATGAAAGTCTACCAACTTCCTGCCTTGGTACCTCATTTTTAAGTCTATCAATATCTTTTTGAGTAGGAACACCATCATGCAATGTAAATGCTGCATCCCATTTTGTTGCAATTACTCTATCTGATCTTTCGTCATCTTTAATTTTATTTGCAAAACAAACTAGTGAATAAGTTCTTTTATCTTTCTTAAAAGAGTAGACTGCTTCTCCATAACCAAATCTATTTAGATTAAATAAATCTCTCTTATATTCCCAGTCTTTAAATTCATTTAGAAAGCTTCTTAAAAAAGACAGTTTAGACTGATGAAATGATCCCAATCTTGACAATTTCATTATCGTGTTTGGATCTCTAAGTTGAACTTTCATAGCTAAATTAATTTATAGAAATTGTACCAGTTGTTTCCAAGTATTCCATTTGTCTCTTCATCAGAAAATCCGACTTTTTTAAGACCTTTTTCGATATTTGAAAAACCCCTAGCGTCCTCAAACCATTGAGGTTGTTTGGGAAAGCCGGGTTTATTTTTATTACCTTCACCAAAATTTGTACTTTTAGACCATGTTCCATTTCTCATCCATTCAACAACACTATCAGGTTGCTGAAGGCAAAGATCAGATCCGATACCTATTTGTTTTGGGTTCATTATTTCAGCTGTCTTAGCAACCATCTCACAAAAACTTTCAAGGGTACAATATGTGTTATTTTTCAAATGATGAGGATATAAAGATAATCCAAGAATACCTCCGCTATCACTTAAAATTTTTAACAAATCAGACGATTTATTTCTTTTTGCAGGATGCCAAAAATTTGGATTTGCATGTGTTATTGCTATTGGTTTTTGACTTAACTCGATCGCATCAATTGTACTTTTTTCAGCTGAATGTGACATGTCAATTACTACACCAACCCTATTCATTTCTTTTATGACTTCACGTCCAAAATTGGTAACTCCACTATCTGTATTTTCATAACAACCAGTAGCTAATAATGATTGGTTGTTGTAAGTAAGTTGCATAAATCGGCAACCTAGTTTATGTATTTTTTCAACTAATTTTATATCATCCTCTATGGGAGAACAATTTTGAAACCCAAAAAAAATTGCTGTTTTTTCCTCTTTATTTGCCTTTTCTATATCTTTGTAGTCCCAGCCTTGAAATATTATATCTGAGTTTTCTTTAAAAAGTTTTTCCCATTTTTGTGTCTCAGTTAATAATTCATTGTAATCTTCATGATAGACTATTGTAACATGAACAGCATCAAGACCTGCAGATCTATTAAACTCGAAGGTTTCTCTTGACCAATTACAATATTGAAGGTTATCAATTTTAAAATTCATATTAGTTGAACTCTAATCAATATGTTTTTTAAATACTATTAATTTTATTGAAATTTTAACTTAATTTTGAAATAAACTAATTACTAATTTTCATGAAAAAAAATAGGAATCTAAAAGTTTCAATCGTTATGGGTAGCCAGTCTGATTATAAGACTATGCGGCTGGCAGAAAAAACCCTAAAAAAAATTGGAGTTTCTTTTGAGACAAAAATTGTATCAGCTCACAGAACTCCAAAAAGGATGTATGATTATGCTCTAAAAGCGGAGCAAAATAATATAGCTGTAATTATAGCTGGTGCTGGAGGATCGGCACATTTACCCGGTATGATCTCAGCACTTACATCCTTACCAGTTCTTGGTGTACCCATAGAAAGCAAAAAATTAAAAGGCTTAGATAGTCTTTTATCAATAGCTCAAATGCCAAAAGGAATACCTGTTGGAACGCTTGCTATTGGTGAAGACGGTGCAATTAATGCTGCATTACTAGCAGCTTCAATAATTGCAAACCAAAGTCCATCCATTAAACGGAAATTGAGTAACTGGAGATCTAGTCAAAGTAAATCGGTCAAAAAAAATCCTAAGTAAAATGTCTGATATTACTCTTGGTATTATAGGAGGTGGACAGCTAGGAAGTATGTTGGCAATTGCTGCAAAAAAATTAAAAGTTAAAACTATAATATTTTCTGACGATGCAGATGCCCCAGCTCAGAACTTTTGTAATCAATTTATTTCAGGAAATTATGATGATAGACAAAAAGTAGCTGATTTTGTTAATCAAGTTAATGTTGTAACTTACGAGTTTGAAAATATACCTTTTGAAACCCTTAACGAAATAAACAAATTAAAACCTGTTTTGCCTAAGCCTTCTGTAAATAGACTTATTCAACATCGATTGGCTGAAAAAGATTTTATAAATAAACTAAATATCAGAACTACTAGATATGTATCAATTGAAAAAAAGTCAGATATAGATGCTTTGGAAGATTTTTTGCCTGGTATATTGAAGACCACAACACTTGGTTATGATGGAAAAGGACAGTATCCGATAAATTCGACCGAAGAGTTGAATTCTATTAATATAGATTTTTCTAGTGGATATATTCTTGAGAAACTTGTTAAGCTAAAAAAAGAAATCTCAATAATTATAACCAGATTTAACAATAATAAATACGAAATTTATGAGCCCATTGAGAATACTCATGAAGATCAAATATTAAAATATTCTAAAATACCTGCCGAAATAAATGAGAAAATTTTTAATCAATCTAAAGACTGGGCTATGCTGATAGCAGAAGAGCTCAAATATGTGGGAACTTTGTGTGTAGAATTTTTTATCGATAGAAATGATAATTTATATGTAAACGAAATTGCACCTAGGGTGCATAATTCTGGCCATCTTACCATCAATTCATACAATGTAAGTCAATTTGAAAATCATGTTAGAGCAGTTTGTGGATTAGACCAAATACCATTAAAAAAAATTTCTAATGCAAAAATGATTAATTTACTAGGTGATCAGATATCTAAGTATAGAAATTCTCCTAACTTAAAAGAGAATGAATTTTTCTTCGATTATTTAAAAAAAGAGATTAAAGAAAAAAGAAAAATGGGTCATATCACTATATTAGTTTAAATGTTTAAATCATTAGAAGGTAATTTTGATAATACTAAAGTTCATGAACTTCTTAGTAAACACTTTGTTGAACTTAGAGCAGCATCTCCACAAGGTAGCACTCATGTTTTAGATATTCCTGGTCTTAAAGTATCCTCAATTAAATTTTGGAGCTTGTGGCAAGATGAAGATTTAATAGGTTGCGGTGCTCTTAAATTTCTAGATGAGGGCCATGGAGAATTCAAATCTATAAGAATTCATGATAATTTTAGAAATAAAGGTTATGGGATTAATGTAATTAATCATTTAATTAATGAAGCCAAGAAACTAAAGATAAAAAAATTAAGTATTGAAACTGGTGCAGGAGACTTTTTTTTACCAGCTAGAAAACTTTTTAAAAAATGTGAATTTGAGGAATGCCAACCTTTTGCACACTATAAAGAGGATGTAAATTCTGTATATTTAACCAAAATTATTGACACAAATTAGAAAATATTTTTAATTTATAATATATTTTGTTGACAAAACCCTTCAAAATCTAAAGAAAAGCCAGAATTACTTAATTATAAGTAATAAATTAATATAACAAAAAATAAGAAGATAAATATGAGTCTACAAGGAAAAGTAAAATGGTTCAATCCAACCAAAGGTTTTGGTTTTATTGAAAGAGAAGATAAAGAAAAAGATGTGTTTGTACATGTTTCAGCTGTAAGAGATGCTGGTATGAACGGTTTAGATGAGGGTCAAGCTTTGACTTTCGATGTTGAAGATGGTCCTAAAGGTCCTTCAGCAGTTAACTTAAAAACTGCATAATTTCACACTTCCTATTGGCTGAAAACATTAAATTAGTTTATCTATTTTATATACTTCAGCCAATACCGAATAATGAAAATCAACGTATAAACACAATTATTAATTATAAAAAATTAAAATCAAAATTAATTAATTGATCAAAGATTATGATTGGAATTTTAGGTGGAATGGGAACTCAAGCAGGACTTGATTTTTGTAACAAGCTTGCAGTCCTTAACAGAGGAAAAATTGATCAAGAATATCCCTTATTTTTACTCTACAATAAATCTAACATTCCTGGTCGACCTGAATCAATTGGGTCTCAGACTAAAAATCTTTCAAATAAATCTACAAACAAGAAAAGTAAAATAAAGTACGAAAGAGTTTTAAAAAGTTTACTTAAAGGTTGTAAACTACTTGAGAAAAATAAATGTAAATTTATTGTTATACCCTGTAATACAGCTCATTATTGGTATGATGATTTGCGAAAGAAAATAAATATTCCAATAATTAATATGCCTAAAGAGGTATTTAAATTCACAAAAAAAAATTGTAAAAAAAATTCAAAAGTAGGACTTTTAGCAACTGAAGGTACTTTAAAAACTGGCGTTTATAATAATTTTTTTGATAAAAATTATAGTCTAGTAATACCTTCAGAAAGTATTCAAAAAAAATCTGTAAATAAAGCAATTAAATTTGTAAAAATGGGAAATGTGCGGGCTGCAGAAAAATCTATCAAACCTGCAATAAACTATTTGATGGGTATGAAATGTAAAAAAATAATTTTGGGGTGCACAGAACTTCCTATTGCAATATTTGCATTTAAATCATTTAAAAATATAAAATCGTCAAAAATATTTTTAGATCCTAATCTTATTTTGGCAGAGTCTGCCATGGCAAAACACAAGAATTAAGTTATGCAATCAAAGATTGAAAAGCCTTATGTGCTTAGAGTTGCTGAGTTTATTTATTTTAAAATAATCGAAATTAAGCACGAAAATCCAGAAATTAATAATATTCAAGCATTTGAAATATTCATGACATCTAAAGAGTATGAATTAATAAGTTCAGGTGAATTTCATGATAAATGGTTTGAAAAATTAAAAAAGAATAACTTTGTTGATGAAATAACAGAAAAAAAAATAACCAGCGAAACTATAAAATTATTAGAAGTACAAAAAGATTCTATGATTAAACTTTTAATGAAAATCCCTAAACTTTATTATACTAAAAGCCATTTCCCTTTAGAAATATCTCAAAGAGCTTTTGATCATCTTTGGCGGGTCTGTGAAAGTTACGAGATGTGGTGCAAAGAAACAAAGCAAGAAAAATTGATAAAACTTGATATCTTGAATTAGTTTGTTATGAATTTTTTTCTAGTGGTATTTATTCTATTTTCTAATAAAAGTCTAAATTCAGCATAGAATTTTTTTTCATCTTTTTTTTCATCGACCTTATCTTTAATATGTGAAAAAACATCTTTGCCAGTCTCATTTTTTATCGCAGTATTTGCTCCATATTGAAGTCCTGCCTGAAATACATTTCCTGTAGTAGCTACAGTAAGGCCTGGGCCTAAAAGAGATGTTGTTTGAACACATCCAGATAAAAAAATTAAAACAAAGATTACAAAAAATATATTTAATATTTTCATAGGCTATTAATTAATACTTATTTAAAAATTCAACTCAAGATAGAATTAGTTCAAACTGAGCATTATTACTGAGACTATGCAGAATAAATAACTATAAAACAAAAATGGTTAAAGTTTTTCCATTCATCTTTATTTTACTTTGGTCTTCTGCATTCATAACAACCAAACCAATTATAGATAATAGTGACCCCTTTGCAGCTCTTGCTTTTAGGTTTGGTTTAGTTTTTTTAGGTTTTTTTTTATTTTCTATTTACTCTAAAAAGAAAATAATAGTTGATAAAAAAAACTTTTTTGAATCTTTTTTAAGTGGCGTTCTTTTTCATGGAGTTTACTTGGGAGGTGTTTTTTTTTCAATTTCAAAAGGAATGCCCACAGGAATTGCAGCGCTTATAGTAACGCTACAACCCATACTTACCAATGCATTAAGTGGACCAATTTTAAATGAAAAAGTTTCTATAAAACAATGGATAGGAGTTCTGTTAGGTTTTTCTGGTGCTGTAATGGTATTAGGTTTTGACATAGGTACCGAAATTCCAACTATTGGATTGATTGCAACAGTAGTTGCGTTAATAGCTATAACAACATCAACTATTTGGCAAAAAAAATTAAGTAATAATTTACCTTTATCAGTCAGTAATATGAATCAAGCTTTAGGTGGATTTATTTTTCATATTATAATTATTATTCTTTTTGCAGAATCTTATATTGATTTCTCGACTACATTTTTAGTTGCGATGAGCCATCAGATTTTTTTAGTTTCCTTTGGAGCTTTTACGATTTTAATGTTTTTAATTAAAAAAAACTCTGCAAGTAAAACAGTTTCTATTTTTTTCTTAATTCCACCTACTTCTGCACTCATGGCATGGATTTTTTTAAACGAAAACCTGAGTAATTTAGATCTTTTAGGTTTTATGATTGCAACAATAGGTGTTTATATAGCTACAAGAGATTAATTTATTTTCCTATATAGCCAAATTCTAAGGACGAATCTGTTATTGAATGATAAAGAGATCCTCCAAAACTTCTAAGAGCAAAAATTCTAAATGTATCAGGATTATCATTTATCATATCAACAATTATAGACATTCCATTGTATGTTGAATTCATACAATTGTTTTTATGAAATTCATTAAAATTAAAAGGACATCCTTTTTTTAAAACTTCCTTTGCATCTTCACCCTCCAGCTCAATAATTGATTTTGAATGAGAAATATCTGTAACTGCAAAATCTTTCTCTTCAAATTTTTTATCAATTTCAGAAAAAACCTCTTTTTGAGTTGTAATAACCAACCAATTTCTTGGCCCATTCCAAAGAATTCTAGTATTTTCATTACTTTCTACTGACAGAGGTTTTGAACTTAGGTTTAAATTATCTATTTTAATTTCTTCACATGCAAAATTAGAATTTTTATGTTGAACAATCTGAGCAACAAATAAGTTTTTGATTTCTGAAATTTTAATTAAATTTTTTTCATTTTTTCCCTCAAAATCTCCAAATTGTCCTTTTTGATGGATATTTTCTAAGGCTGATATTGAGCTCATGATCTAACTCTTTCTCCTTTTGGATCTACATAATGTGATGAAACAATTTCAACTGGAATTACTTTGTTTTTCAATGGAGACATAACAAATAATTTTTCTCCAATCATATTTTTTCCATCCTTTAAAATCGCGAGAGAAAAAGGATTATCGTGTTCTACACTCCAGCACGAAGCAGATATATGTCCCAATTTTTTGTTTGGTAAAGGAGCTTTGGCGTCTTTCACTAAATGAGAGCCTTCTGGTATACTTGTTTTTTTATCTAAAGGGACAACTCCAACAATCTTTTGTCTGTCGCCTGAGGTAAAAGCTTCTCTATTTAATGACCTTTTGCCAATAAAGTCTTTCTTTTTACTGATTAATCCCTCTAATGAAGTGTCATAAGAAATTGTTCTTCCATCAAGTTCTGATCCTGCCACATGTCCCATTTCAATTCTTAAAGTTGATAATGCTTCTGTTCCATAAGGTTGAACTTGAAACTCTTGGCCCAGTTCAATAATTTTTTCCCACATAAATTGTCCATTGTCAGACTCTACATTTATCTCGTAAGCTAATTCACCTGAAAATGAGATTCTAAAAATTCTAGCTTTAACTCCAAACAATTCAGACTCCGTATACCCCATAAAAGGCAGTCCTTCGTTTGAAACATCATTATTAGGAAATAATTTTTCTAATAATTTTCTAGATTTTGGTCCTGCAATTGCTGCACCAGCCCATTGCTCTGTAGTAGAAACTACATTAACATTTAATTCAGGCCAAACAACTTGCAGATAATATTCTAGATGAGAAAGTACATTTGCTGCTTGTGCTGTAGTAGTTGTCATATGATAATGATTTTCAGATATCCTAGTTGTTGTTCCATCATCCATAACTATTCCATCTTCTCTAAGCATCACTCCATATCTTGCTTTACCAACTGGTAACTTTAACCAAGCATTTGTGTAAACTCTATTTAGCAGTTCTGCTGCATCAGGACCTTTGATATCAATTTTTCCTAAAGTGGTAACATCACAAACACCAACATTCGTTCTAACATTTTTAGCTTCTCGCTTTGATGCTTCAAAAAGATTTTCGTTTCCATGTTTATAATATCTTGGTCTTAACCAAACTCCAGCATCAACAAATACAGCATTGTTTTTTTCATGCCATGAATGCATAGGAGATTTACGATTAGGTTTAGAATGTTTTCCAACTTCTCTACCAACAATTGCTCCGATAGATATTGGGGTATATGGAGGTCTAAAAGTTGTATGACCTACTGCAGGTACAACTTTATTTTCAATATCAGAAACTAGTTGTAGTCCATTCAAATTGCTAGTTTTACCTTGGTCAGTTGCCATCCCAAGAGTTGTGTATCTTTTAACATGCTCTATTGATCGATATCCTTCTTTTAAAGCTATTTCGATATCTGAAACAGCCACGTCATTTTGAAAATCTAAAAATCTCTTATAACTTTTTCCTTTAGGCAGGGGTACACACCAAAACTTATCGTGTTGAGAAGATTTTTTTTCGACGACATTAGGGAACGATATTTTGTTATCGTTATTTGTTATTTTTGTTGACAATTCTTGTCCAGCTGTAAATGAACTTTTTAAAGTTTCTTCCAGAGTAAAAATTCCATTAGCAGCACCTAAGGTTGTTTCATTTTGCTTAGATGTCCCAGGCACAAAAGCATCAATTTCTTCCTTAAATTTAGTTTTATTACCTGATTGTGAAGCTAAATGAATAGTTGGTGTCCAAAAACCTGAAACACAAATACAATCGCAACTAATATTTTCAACTGTACCAAGTTGCTTTTTATTATCCGAAATTTTTGCAATATCTGCTGATCTTACTTTTTTATATCCCTGTGCAGCGACAACAACATATGAAAATTTTATTTTAATACCAAGGTTTATTGCTTCATCAATTATTTCTGATTGTGGATTTACTCTAGAGTCTAAAATAATTGGATTAATTCCATTTTTCTTAAATTCAATAGCTGTCTCATATCCACTATCATTATTTGTAAAAACTAATGGATTTTTACCAACTAAAACACCGTATACTTTTAAATATTCTTTTGCTGCTGAGGACAACATTACGCCAGGAGTATCATTGTTCCCAAATACTAGTGGTCTTTCAATTGATCCTGAAGAAATTAAAACCTGTTTTGCCCTAACATACCAAAGTCTTTGTTTTGGATGATGTTTTTTTGTTTTTGGAAGATGATCGCTAACTTTTTCTAACATTACTAACATATTATGATCGTAGTAACCAAAAACTTGCGATCTATTTTTAACAACCACATTTGGCATTTCTTTTAATTCTGAAATAATACTATTTGCCCAATCCTCACCTGATTGATTTCCAATATTCACATCGCTAGTTAATAGAGATCCTCCAAATCTTGGTTTGTCTTCAGCTAGAATTACTCTTGCGCCATTTTTTGCAGCTGCATAAGCACTTGCTAAACCTGATGGACCAGAACCAGCAATTAATAAGTCACAATACTCATATTTATGTTCATATCTCTCTTTATCATGTTTTGTAGAAGCAACACCTAAGCCTGCAGCTTTTCTAATAAAAGGTTCGTAAACTCGATACCAAAAACTTTTAGGCCACATAAAAGTCTTATAATAAAATCCTGCAGGTAGAAAAATTTTTAAAAAGTTGTTAATTGCACCAATATCAAAGTTTACACTTGGCCAACAATTTACACTTTTTGCTTCTAATCCTTCAAAAAGCTCTTGCTCAGTAGCTTTAATATTTGGCTCTGTCTCATTATTTCTGTAAAGCTGGACGATTGCATAAGGCTCATCTACCCCAGCTCCAAAAAACCCTCTTGGTCTATGATATTTAAAGCTTCTACCGACTAAATGTACTCCATTAGCAATTAAAGCAGATGCTAAAGTATCTCCTTCGTAACCATAGTATGTTTTTCCATTAAATTTAAATGATAATTTTTTATTCCTGTTAATTAGTCCACCATTTTCTAATCGAAATTTTTGGGTCATTATGAAATTTCCTCATCAGCTTTATATGTATTAAATATTTCGTGAGTAGCAGTGTCTCTTTCCACCTTAATCCATTGTCTACATCCAGATAGATGCTGCCACAACTCTAAGTGCTTTCCTCTCAAACTTTTTCGATTATAAACAAAGTTATCCCATTCTTCATCAGAGATTTCTTTATTAAGCTCAGGTCTTTTTACGCTAGCATCCCCACCATAAGAAAATTCATTTTGTGATCTCATCCCACAATACGGACATTTAATATGAAGCATTTAAGATATCCAAGTCTTCGTACCAAGTCCTTTTTCATCAATTAAATGGCCTGTACTAAATCGATTTAGACTAAATCCAGCATTTAGTTCGTGAACTCTATCTTGAGCGATTGTATGTGCGAATGTCCAACCTGAAGCTGGCGTTGCTTTAAAACCACCATAACACCAACCACAGTTTAAATACAATCCGTCAATATGTGTTTTATCTATAATAGGTGAACCATCCATTGACATATCCATTATACCACCCCAGGTTCTGAGCATTTTCAATTTGCTTAAAAAAGGCATCATCGCAATTCCCTCTGTTAAAACATGTTGAAGAGTTGGCAAATTTCCTCTTTGAGCATAACTATTATATCCATCAAGGTCTCCACCCATTACCATTTCTCCTTTATCAGATTGACTTATGTAAAAATGACCTGCACCAAAAGTTACTACTCTATCTAAAATTGGTTTAACAGGCTCTGATACACATGCTTGAAGAAGGTGAGTTTCTATTGGCAAAGTCATATTTAACTTTTCAGCTAAAATATTTGTGCTTCCAGCAACACATAATCCAACTTTTTTAGTTTTTATATTTCCTCGAGATGTTCTTATGCCGTTAATCTTACCTGCTGTAACATCAAAACCAGTTACTTCACAATTTTGAATTATATCAACGCCCATCGAGTCTGCTTGACGTGCGTATCCCCAAGCAACTGCATCGTGTCTTGCTGTACCTGCACTTGGCTGCATTAATCCACCAAAAATTGGAAACCTTACATTTTCTGAAAAGTCAGCCATTGGAATTATTTCTTTCACTTGTTCACGGTTTAATAAAACAGCATCAATTCCATTTAATCTCATCGAATTTCCTCGTCTTGCATAGGCATTCATTTGTGCATCGGAGTGTGCAAGATTGATAATTCCTCTTGGTGAGAACATCACATTATAATTTAAATCTTGGCTCATTTTTCTCCACAGATCCATTCCGAACTCACTGAAGAGTGCGTTTTCATCATGCATGTAATTTGATCTAATTATCGTTGTGTTTCTTCCAACGTTTCCACCCCCTATCCAACCTTTTTCAATAATTGCAACTTTTGTAATATTATGTTCTTTTGCAAGGTAATATGCAGTGGCAAGTCCATGGCCTCCTCCACCAATAATAACTACATCATATTCTTCTTTTGGGGTTGGATCCTTCCAAGCTAAATCCCAGTTTTCATGATTAGAAAATGCGTTTTTAACTAAATTAAATATGGAGTATTTTTGCATTCGTTAATTTTATAACAAAGAATATAAATAGTTCTTATTTTTTTTATATATATTTTTTAGAAGTTTCCAAATATGACAAAAAAGGATAAGAAGTCTGCAACGATAACATATTATTTATAGGATTAATAATGAGTGATGTTAAATCAGATATCCAAATAGCTCGAGAAGCAATAATGCAGCCTATAAATGAGGTATTAGTAAAGATAAATGTTCCAGATGAGAGTACTGCTTTCAGTCCAATGGGACGACACATTGCAAAAATTAACTTAGAATATTTAGATACTTTAAAAGATAAACCAGATGGTAAACTAATTTTAGTCACTGCAATTACACCCACACCTGCTGGAGAGGGAAAAACCACTACTTCAGTTGGTTTAAATGATGGATTAAATAAAATTGGAAAAAAATCTATAGTTTGTTTAAGAGAGCCAAGTCTTGGGCCTTCATTTGGGATGAAAGGTGGTGCTGCAGGAGGAGGTTATGCTCAAGTTGTTCCTATGGAACAAATTAATTTACATTTTACAGGAGATTTTCATGCAATTACTTCGGCTCATAATCTATTATCAGCATTAATCGATAATCATATTTATTGGGGTAACAAATTAGATATAGATGTAAGACGGATTGTTTGGAAAAGAGTTATGGATATGAACGACCGCTCATTAAGATCAATAAATATAAATTTAGGAGGAGTAGCAAATGGTTTTCCTAGGGAAGACGGATTTGATATTACTGTTGCTTCAGAAATCATGGCAATTTTCTGCTTATCAAATGATTTGGAAGATTTAGAAAAAAGAATTGGTAATATAACAATTGCTTATACAAGAGATAAGAAACCAGTTTACGCGAAAGACTTAAAAGCACATGGTCCAATGACTGTATTGTTAAAAGATGCGATCAGACCAAATGTAACTCAAACATTAGAAAATAATCCTGCAATTATTCATGGTGGTCCTTTTGCAAACATTGCACATGGGTGTAACTCAGTTATAGCAACTAAAACTGGATTAAAACTTGCAGACTATGTTGTAACAGAAGCAGGTTTTGGTGCAGACCTTGGAGCAGAAAAGTTTTTAGATATTAAATGCAGAAAATCTAATTTGAAACCAAGTTGTGTTGTTATCGTCGCAACAATTAGAGCTTTAAAAATGCACGGTGGTGTTGCTAAGGATGACTTAAAAAATGAAAATGTTGAGGCTTTAAAAAAAGGTCTAGTGAATCTTGAAAGACATATAGAAAATGTAAAAAAATTTGGATTACCTGTTACGATTGCGGTTAATCATTTTATTAAAGATACAGATAGTGAAGTTAAAGCTTTAATTGATTTTTGTGAAAACTTAGGGGTTAAAGCAAGTTTATGCACACACTGGGCAAATGGTGGTGAAGGAACAAAAGAATTAGCAGCACACGTTGCTGATTTGTGCGAAAAAAAAGATGTTAAGTTTAATTTTCTTTATGAAAGTAAAACACCTCTGTTTAAAAAGATAGAGACAATTGCAAAAGAAATTTATAGAGCCGATGAAGTGATTGCTGATACAAAAATAAGAGATCAATTAAAAGGTTTTGAGGAGGCAGGCTATGGAGAATTGCCAATTTGTGTAGCAAAAACACAATACAGTTTTTCAACTGATCCAAATCTTAAAGGTGCACCCACAGGCCATGTTTTGCCTGTAAGAGAAATAAGACTTTCGTCAGGTGCTGAATTTATTGTTGTTGTTTGTGGAGCAATTATGACTATGCCAGGACTACCTCGTGTCCCTGCAGCAGACTCTATAAAACTAAATGATAAGGGTGATATCGAAGGATTATTCTAAATTAAGGTAATTTAACCAATTTTCTAATTCCCTCATCCTACAAATTTTCTCAAGCTTCTTATTTTCACTTTCAATATATTGTATATGACTATTAATTTCCTTCTCGTCACTAAAAGCTTCTTTTTTTAATAGCCTCTCTTTTCTAAAAACAATAATGTTAACCATTTTATTATATGTAATTTCTGGATGATATTGAAGCCCCCAGATATCACAATCATTTACTTTAAAGTTTAAACCTTGAACTTTATTAATTGGATTTGAAGCCAATAATACAGAATTTTGTGGCATGGTAACTACTTCATCGAAATTAAAAGCAGGTGTATTAAATTTTTTTTTTTTATTTTTGTAAAGTGGATGGTCTAATCCCCTTTCATTTATTTCAATATCAACTGCAATTCCTTTATGTGAACCTTTAGTTCCTTTTTTGACCTCACCTCCTGCAGCTGTGACAGCTACTTGCATACCCCAACATATTGCTAAGATTTTTTTAATTTTTTTTTGACATTCTTTCATAAACTGTATCTGTCTTCTAATTTCAGGAGTGTCGTTATAAATATTTAAGCTACTACCGCCCCAAATAAGTCCATCGTAACTTTTCAGATCGTCTATATTTTTAAATATATTTTCATCTGATGAAGGATTAACAACATCTGTAGTTAAATCTTTTGTGAAAAAACTAAGACTATCCTTCAAACTTTCAGTATGTGTTTGAATACCTGCAGATGAAAAATGTTGATTTTCTTCTCTCAAATTTCCTTCAACAATTAATATTTTTTTCATTAAAACAAATTTCCAGAAATGCTTTTTTCATACATTTCTTTTAAATCCTTTTGATTAATTTTTTTTGGGTTTCCTCCAGTAGATGGATCTTCAAAAGCCATTAAAGAAAGTTCATCAAGATTAATATTATTACAATCCATCACATCTGATAATTTATTAGGTATATTTAAATCTTTTCTTAAATCTAAAATCCATTCCAAAAAACTATCAAAACTTTTATTTATACTTAAATAATCACAAATTTCTAATATCTTGTGTTCTATTTCACTTTTATTAAATGATAATACATATGGCATAAATATTGCATTTGATAAACCATGATGAATGTTAAACTTTGAGTTAACTGGATGACTTAAAGAATGAATAGCACCAAGACCTTTTTGGAATGCAGTTGAGCCCATCGATGAAGCTGAGAGTAAACTCATTCTTGCTTCAATGTTTTTTCCATCTTTATAGGCAGTAATTAAATATTTTTTAATTAATTTAATACCTTCAATTGCAATACCATTTGCCATCGGATGAAAACCTGGTGAACAAAATGCCTCTAAATTATGCGCCAATGCATCCATGCCTGTAGCTGCTGTTAATCTAGGAGAAAGATCTAAAGTTAAAATGGGATCTAAAATAACAATTGATGGCAACATCTTTGGATGAAAAATAATTTTTTTAACACCTGTATCTTTATTTATAATTGCTGAAGCCCGTCCAGTTTCAGAGCCTGTTCCAGCTGTTGTAGGTATTGCAATAATGCTTGGAATTTTAGAGCTTTCAGCTCTTTTCCAATAGTCTCCTATATCCTCAAAATCCCAAATTGGTCTTTCTTGACCGCACATAAATGCTATTGACTTACCAACATCAAGTGCACTTCCACCACCTATTGCTATTACACCGTCGCATTTATATTTGTTATAAACTTTTACACCTTCATCTACATTTTGACCTATTGGATTTCCTGAAAAGTTTGAAAAAATTTCTAAATTATTAAATTTTTTTTTTAAATTCTGTAATATAAGTTTAATCATATCAAGATTAATTAAATCTTCATCAGTAACGAATAATGGATTTGATATTTTTAGTTCTTTGCAGGCATCAAATAGATCATTAATCCTATTTTCGCCTACCCACATCAAAGTTGGGTAATTCCAATTATGATTCATAGTAAATAATAATTTTATTTTTCTTTTTTTTGTAAGTAAGATATATTTATAGAATTATTAATGATAGGAAAAATTTAGATGTCTAGAGTAGCAATTATAGGTGCGGGTCCATGTGGTCTTTCGGTGTTAAGAGCATTTGAACATTTGGAAAATAAAGGAGAAAAAATACCAGAAATAGTTTGTTTCGAAAAACAAGATAACTGGGGTGGACTTTGGAATTATAGCTGGAGAACAGGTTCTGACCAATATGGAGATCCAGTACCAAACAGCATGTACAGATATTTATGGTCAAACGGTCCTAAAGAATGTTTGGAGTTTGCTGATTATTCTTTTGATGACCACTTTGGTAAACCAATACCATCTTTTCCTCCTAGAGAAGTTCTGTATGACTATATAGTTGGAAGAGTAAGTAAAGGTAATTTAAAACATAAAATTAAATTTAATACTCGAGTTACAAATACATCTTTTAAAAATGAAAAGTTTGAAATTAGCTATCAAGATAAAGCTAATAATAAAATTTTAACTGAAAATTTTGATTATTTGGTTATTTCGACTGGTCATTTTTCTGTTCCTTTTATCCCAGAATATGAGGGAATGAATTCCTTTCCTGGAAGAATTATGCATTCTCACGACTTTAGAGATGCTGAAGAATTCAGAGATAAAAATGTAATTGTTCTTGGCAGTAGCTATTCTGCGGAAGATGTTGCACTACAGTGTAATAAATATGGAGCTAAAAGTGTTACTATTGGCTATAGGCACAATCCAATGGGATTTAAATGGCCCAAAGGTATGAAAGAAGTTCATTACTTAGATAAACTTGATGGTAAAAATGCAATATTCAAAGATGGAACAAAACAAGAGGCAGATGTCATAATTTTATGCACTGGTTATCTACATCATTTTCCAT
>CABXVD010000016.1 GCA_902515625.1 uncultured Pelagibacteraceae bacterium
ACAAAATACAACTCTAAATTGTTGATAGTAAAATTAGTTAATAAAATACTTTTACAACTATTAAGTGTTAATAAAAATCACAAGAATCAACTAATATTAGTTGTGAGGTGATGGAGGGAGACTGAAGTCACCTCTTTTTATTTAAAAGCATATCTTATTTTAGCTAGAGTGTCTTTTAATTCTAATTTAGTGTAGGATTTTCCTTTAACAACCCATACAGACAATGGCCAAGAAATATCATTATTATATCTTGCGATGATATGTATATGTAGCTGAGGTACGATATTTCCAATTTTTTCTACATTTAGTTTTTTAGTTTTAAAAACTTTTTTCATTATCTTGCTAGAAAAAACTATTTCGTTCATTAAAATTATTTGATCTTTTGACTTCAAATCTGTGATATCTTTAATTTCTTTTCTTTTAGGTATTAAAATAATCCAAGGAAATTTCTTATTATTAAATAATCTAATACTACATAATTTTAAGTTAGTAATGTGAAATGAAGATTTTAAAAACTTTCTATGCACTTCACTCATGGATGTAATAAATGTTTATTAAATGTTTGTTACAAGTATTCTATCTTATATAGTTAAGTAATGGCAGATAAAAAAATAAGATCAGTTGCAAAAACTTTCTCTTGGAGACTTTTTATTTTTATTTATTGGGTAATATTTGGCTACATTTATACTGGTACATTTGTTGGAGCTGGAATTTTAGGAGTTGGCTCAATCATTCCACTTTTTTTCTATTACTTTCACGAAAGAATTTGGAATAAAGTTAAATGGGGAATAAACTAAATAAACTTTTTAAGTTTGTCTGAGACTATTACTTTTTTGTTATTAATATAATCCTCATGATTTTTCTCGATATTCTTAAGTTCATATAAATAATTTACCATAACACCGAATGATCTATTAAAACCAACTTCAGAAACATTTGCATTTATATTAATATCCTCAACAATTGCTCCATTCCCTAAATGAAATCTTGTTACATCATTAACAGGTAATTGTTTATGATTTTTTTCATTTATCAAATAATGAGCAACTAATTTTAAAATGGCATCCTTATTAGATACAATTCTCGTATCACCAATTTTTAAATCTGGAGATTTTAAGAAAGAAATATTTTCTAGTGGAATATTTCCTAAAATATTTTTTATTTTGTTGTCTTCTAAATATAAAAACCAATCTCTAAAACCTGGTATAGGTGACAAAGTTCCAAAGTGTTTTATGTTGGGTAATTCTTCTTGAATTTCATAAACAACTCTTTTAATTAAAAAATTTCCTAAAGTAACTCTTGATAAACCTTCTTGACAGTTACTTATTGAATAGAATGTTGCAGTATCATAATTTTTATTCCCAGTTGAATGTGGCTTAGTAATTTCTTGTATCGATTTACCCAAACCATTTGTAAGTGCTACTTGAACAAAAATAATTGGTTCATCTTCAAGAGCTGGGTGGAAATATGAAAAAAATCTTCTATCTTCTCCTAGCCTTCTCTTAAGTTCATCCATGTCTTTAATTTTATGAACTCTCTCATATTTTATAATTTTTTCTAAAACTGCTGCCTTTGTATCCCAGGTAATTTTAGCTAATCTTAAAAAACCTGGATTAAACCATGACTTAAATAATTCTCTTAAATCATCATCCAAAGCTTTTAATTCTGAATTTTCTTTTAAAACTTTTAATAAATCTTCTCTTAATGAAACTATGGTAGAGATACCATTTGGAGCCATATTCATTCTTCTAAATAATTCTCGTCTCTTCCCTTCAGATACTATAAATAAATTAAATAAATTTTTGTCATTCTGAGTTTTTTGATAAATTTCTATAGCTTCTGATACTTTTGTATGACTTGGTTTAAATTTATCATTAATTTTCTTAAAAAAAATAAGTTTGTTCTCAGGAGTAAGACTTTGATAAAGATCTGTCACATCCCTGGCAACTGTAATTCCAAAAGCTGCACCCTTATTAGAGATTAAATCATCACATAATGACAGTATTGTCTCTAAATCATTCTTTTTAAGTTCCTTTTTCTTGAATAGCTTTTGACCTACATCTGCAATTGATGAGATAATATCTTTTAAGTTAAACATGTTTTTCATATCTAATTTATACTTAAATATTCGTAAAAAGATCTTATTGAAACAATTATTAAAAATGAGCCAAAAATTTTACTCAATAAACCCTTATTGATTTTATATACCGCTTTAGCACCTATCCGAGCCATTAACATCGTCACAGGCACAAAGACAATAAAACCTAATAAATTAATATAACCTAAACTAAAGGGAGTATTTACATTATTGATAATTTTACCACCAACTATCATTGTTGTGGTTCCTGTAACTGCAATTAAAAATCCAACTGCTGCGGCTGTCCCAATTGATTTTCTTATATCATAACCAAATGTTCTCATAAAAGGAACCATCAAAGATCCTCCACCAATACCAAGAGGAACTGAAATAAATCCTATAACAATTCCTGAGATATTTTTTACTATATTAGATATTTTTTTTGGATTTTCTAAAAGCTTATCTCTAATAAAGATAAAGAATAAACCAACAATAAATGCAAATATTGAAAAAAATAATACTAAAGCTGGTGTTTTTAAATTAACTGCTAAAAAAGTTCCAGCTATTACCCCAAATAAAATAAAAATACCAAATGATTTGACCATCTTAAAATCTACAGCATCATATTCCATATGTGTTTTTGTAGAAATAATTGAGGTAGGAATTATGATTGCTAAAGAAGTACCAACTGAAAGATGCATTCTTGTTACAATATCAAAATCTAAAACTGTGAAAGCATAATATAAAGCCGGAACCATAATTATACCTCCGCCAACGCCCAATAAACCAGCCATAAACCCAGCTACTGCCGCAGCAATAGCTAACACGACTAATAAATTTATAATTTCATTAATATTTGAGATATCCATTATGTATTTAGCTGATTGGCTTTTTCATTATTTTGAACAATTGTCATAATATGTTTTATTTTTTGAAAATCAGACTCACGGGCCATTAAATTATCGCTTAAATATCTTTTCCATTCCTTTGATCCTATTTGACCATGGTATAAACCTACAGTGTGTCTCATTATATGATTAACTTTTGTTCCTGATTTAACCTCTTTTTCAACGTACTCTAAAAGCTGCTCAGCTACTTGCTCTCTGGTAGGACAAATTTTTGTGTTAAATATTTCTTTTTCAATTTCTACCAAAGAATAAGGATTTTGATATATAGATCTTCCAATCATTACTCCATCACAATGATTTAGATGTTTATTAATTTCATCTATTTTAGAAATACCTCCATTTATAATTATTTCTAAATCTGGGTTTTGTTTTTTAATTTCATAGACCATATTATAATTAAGTTTTGGGATATTTAAATTTTGCTTTGGAGAAAGTCCTGTCAACATTGCCTTTCTAGCGTGTAAAATAAATGTTTTAGTGCCAGCATCTCTCATTTTGTGTATAAAATTATTTAAATAATCAAAGCTTTCTACATCATCAAATCCAATTCTAGTTTTAGCAGTTACTGGAATTTTACATGAATTAACCATGGCACTTATGCATTCAGCTACAAGGTCAGGTTCTTTCATTAAACACGCGCCAAACATATTTTTTTGAACCTTTTTACTAGGACAACCTAAGTTAATATTAATTTCATCGTATCCCATACTTTCTGCAATCTTTGCTACTTCAGCTAGCTCCTCTTTATTTGATCCCCCCACCTGCAATGCTAGAGGTTTTTCTACAGGACTATAAGATAAGATTTTTTTTCTATCCCCATGTATTGCAGATTTTGTTGCAACCATCTCGGTATAAAGCATTACGTTTTTACTCATTAATCTTAAGAAAAAACGATCGTGTCTATCAGTGCAATCCATCATTGGAGCAACTGAAATTTTTCTATTAATTTTATTATTAATATCCAAGAGGTTTACCCATTATTTTATCAGGAAGCCATGTAACTATCTCTGGAAAGATACACAAAATCAAAATAGCTAAAGCCATTATAATCATAAATGGTATAGAGCCTTTTAGAATTTCTGACAAACTAACATCTGGGGTAATTCCTTTAATTATATAAAGATTTAATCCAACAGGTGGAGTTATTAATCCTATTTCCATATTAATAGTAAATACAATTGCAAACCAATATGGATCAAAACCTAATGTGGTAATTACGGGCAATAATATAGCAGAAGTCATAACGATAACCGCTACCGGGGGTAAAAAGAAACCAGCTATCAAAAGAAATATATTTATTAAAATAAATACAACCCATTTGTTCGAACTTAGTTCAACCATACTTTGTGCTAAAGATTGGGTTACATAAAGTTGTGAAAGTGTGAATGCAAAAAGATAAGAAGCTGCAATGATAAACATTATCATTACACTTTCTTTCATTGAAACTTTAACAATATTCCATATTTTTTTTGGTTGATAAATTTTGTAAACTATAGCGATTAATACGAATACTAAGAATGCTCCAACACCAGATGCCTCTGATGGAGTTGCAACACCACCATACAACACATACAATACACCTGCTATAATAGCTAAGAATGGAAGAACTCTAGGTAATACTTCAAGTTTTTCTCTTAACGTAGGAGGTGTTCTATTTCTTAGAGCTTTTGCAGCATCTTTATCAATGAAATAACTATGTATAAGAGCCCAAATTGCAAACATACCTGCCAACATAAAGCCAGGTACTAGACCACATAAGAATAATCTACCAATCGATGTACCAGTTGCAATTCCATAAACTATTAAAACTATACTTGGAGGGATTAGAACTCCTAATGTACCACCTGCCGCAATAGTGCCTGTAGCAATTTGATCAGAGTAGCCTCTTTTTCTCATTTCAGGTATTCCCATTGTTCCAATCGCAGCACATGTAGCTGGACTAGATCCACTTAAAGCTGCAAAAATTGAACAAGCACCAATATTAGAAATAACTAAACCACCTGGGAGCCTCCAAAGCCACCTATCTAGACCTGTGTATAAATCTTTTCCAGCAGGAGAATTAGCTACAGCCATTCCCATTAAAATAAACATTGGTATGGAAAGTAAGACAAATGAATTTAGTCCTGCGTAAAACGTTTCTGCAAAAACATCTAACATTTGAAAACCTTCAAATGATACTAAAAGAACTATTGATACAAAGCTTAAACCAAAGGCGATTGGAATTCCTGAAAAAAGCACTATCAGAGTAAATACTGCAACAATAATAGCTATTATTAATGGGTCCATTAATTATAGTCCTTTTCATCAGTTAACTTCATTATTTCAGCTAAATACTGAAGAATCATCAAGGCTGCACCTATCATCATAGAGGAATAAGGTACCCACAATGGTGGATCCCACACAGTTCCAGTTGTATAATTTTTTGTAAAAGCCTCTTCAACCATTAAAAAACCAAAATAAAATAGAATTAAAAAAAATAACAAACTTAATAATGATGTAAAAATTTTTAATCTAATGACGTTTTTTGAGGATAAAAAGTCATAAATCCATTCCATACTAACATGTGCTTTTTCACTTAAAACATATGCACTTCCTATAAAAGTAGATGCAACCAGTAACATCGTTACAAGTTCAGTTTGCCAAGTTATGGCTCTTTGAAAAAAATATCTTTCAAAAACTAATTCAACAATTATTAGAATTGATAAAAGTAGTGCAGTTACTGCAAAAGCCCCACATACTTGAGCCATTAAATTACAGAATTTGTAATAATTTTTTTTCATAAAAAAACCCCTGTTTAGTTAATAAACAGGGGTTCTTTATATATTAAATTACTTAACTGCTAAAGCCATTTCCATAAGCTTAGCACCACCTGGTACTTGCTCAGCAAATGCTTTGTGGGATGATTTTTTAGCAATTTCAATCCACGCAGCGTGATCTGCTTCTGACATATATACTAACTCAACGCCAGCGGCTTTGTAAGCATCTTCAAATTTCTTATCAAGATTAGCTACTTGTTCAGTCATATATTGTTCTGCAACTTTTCCTGCTGCCATTAAAGCTTTTTGTTGCTTAGAACTTAGAGCATCAAAAGATTTTTTAGACATTAGGATTGGCTCATACATAAACCATAAACCAAATTTTCCTGGAGGTGTTGCACATTTTACTTGCTCATAAATTTTGTAACTCACAAAACTACCAGAACTTGTATTTGCACCAGTTAGTACACCTGTTTGTAAACCAGTATAAATTTCTGACGAAGGCATACTTTGAATACCTGCACCAGCAGCTTCTAACATTTGGTTAAATGCTTTACCAGCAGCTCTCATTACTTGTCCTTTAACATCGCTAGGATTTCTAATACATTTAGTTTTAGAGGCAAAACCGCCACCTAACCATGCATCTGATAATACTACTACTCCAGCATCATTAATGATTTTTTTAATTTCTGACATCATTGGAGATTTATTAAATCTCAAAGCATGATCGTGATTTTTTACAGTTCCCGGCATCAATGTAGCACTAAACTCTGGATGAAATTTAGACGCGTAACCTAATGGAAAAGCAGAAATATCTAATTGACCTGTAGTCATAGGCTTCCATTGTTCTTTTGGTTTGTATAATGATTTTGCTGGGTAAATTCTAATGTCTATATCGACATTAGCTTTTTTAACCTCGTCAGCTATGATTTGTACCATCTCGTGACGTGGGTCATATGATCCATCAGCTCTTGGAGTTCCGGGCCATTGGTGACTTGCTTTTAATGTTACGGCATAAGCAGAACCAATTAATGTGAACGCAAGAACAAATGAAGTTAAACATAAAGATATTTTTTTTAACATTTAATTCTCCCTTTTTTTTTTTGAAAGTTGCATTAAAATGAAGATATCGTTAAGAGTCAAGTTAACAAAAAATACTATTAATTATAATTCTAATTATGGATGGACCACTTAAAAACTTGTTGGTAGTTGATTTAACTAGAGTGCTAGTTGGGCCTTATTGCACAATGATTTTATCAGATTTAGGTGCAAGAGTAATAAAAGTTGAAGCTCCAGAAATAGGAGATGACTCTAGAAAATTTGGACCTTTTGTTGAAGATTATTCAGCTTATTTTATGTCACTTAACAGAGGAAAAGAAAGCATAGCTCTAAATTTAAAAAATTCTGATGATAAAAAAATATTTGATAAAATTTTATCAAAAGCAGATATCTTAGTTGAAAATTTTAAACCAGGAACATTAAAAAAATGGGGATACGGCTGGGAAGAAGTTAGCAAAAAGTTTCCTAAATTAATTTATGCTTCAGCATCTGGTTTTGGACAAACAGGGCCTTTAAAAGAATTACCTGCCTATGATATGGTGGTTCAAGGAATGGGTGGATTAATGAGCGTAACAGGTCAGCCTAATTCAGGGCCGACAAGAGTTGGGACTTCAATTGGGGACATAACAGCTGGCTTATTTACAACAATAGGAATAAATGCAGCTTTATATGATCGGCAAAAAACAGGTAAAGGAATGTATATAGATGTTTCAATGCTTGACTGTCAAATTGCAATTCTTGAAAATGCAATTGCAAGATATTTATCTAAAAACGAAATACCCAAACCAATGGGTTCAAGACACCCATCAATTGCCCCGTTTGAGGCATTTAAAACAAAAGATAGCTACATAATTATTGCTGCTGGTAATGATAAATTATTTGAAAAGCTTTGTAATATTTTAGAAGTTCCTGAAATGTTTATAGATGAAAAATTTAATACTAATTCTTCAAGAGCAAAAAATATGGATGAACTTAAAACAATTCTAGAAAATAAACTTTCTGCTAAATCAACCAATGAATGGGTTAGTCAAATGGAGAAAGATAAAATTCCTTGTGGTCCTATATTTAATATTAAAGAAGCGGTTGAAAATCCACAAGTTGAAGCAAGAAATATGATTGTAAAGGCTTACCACAAAGTAATCGGAGATTTTAAATTAGCAGGAAATCCAATCAAAATGTCTACTTATCATGATCCTGATAAAAGAGGTGACATCCCTGATTTAGATGAGCACCGAGAAAAAATAATTGAAGAATTTGTAAATTAAAATTTATTGATCTTCTTGATCATTTTCTTGAGTTGTCTCTTCACTATTTGAAACTTCGTCTAATGATACTTCACCTTCTTCATTCGTAGTTTCTTCACCAACTGAACTATCAACATCAGCCTTAGCAGTTTCAGATAATTCTGCTAAATCTTCTTTTGTAACTTGAATTTTTTCTGGAGTTTTTCTTGCTCTTTTTGATGGAAGAATTGGGGTTCCACTTTTAGAGATTTCACCTTTGTATAAATTTTCAAATTCATCACCTATATCTTCGTCATCCTCTGCAGTGTCATCAACTTGCTCAACATGTTTTCTAAGCTTATAAACCGCACTGTCAGTTAAATCAGATACTTGAATTTTTTCTTCTGCAATTTCTCTTAACGAAATAACTGTATTTTTATCATTATCTTTATCAATTGTTGGTTCTAGACCAGCATTTAATTGAGTAGCTCTCTCTTTAGCTACTAATACTAATTCATAGGGACTATCTACTTTATCTATACAATCTTCTACAGTAACTCTTGCCATGCGGAGTATCTATACAGTGAAACTTAAAAAATCAAGGAGTATTTTATATATATGTCGGGTTTAACTTGTTTCTTACTAGATAAAGAAGAATTATTGAAAGCAAAATATAAGCACCTGAAACAATAGCAATTTGCTCTATTGTAAAGTTAATATCTATCAAAATTCCAAATAAAGCCGTACCAAAAGCAGTTGAAAATACCATTAGAGCGGTTGTTAACGCCTTTATTGATCCAATAAATTTAACCCCATAAATTTCAGCCCATGTTGAAGAACCTAATACATTTGCAAGACCATTAGAAATACCTACCAAACCTAAAAAGAAAAAAGATGAAATTGGCGAGTCAAAATAAAACAATACAATCGTTGCAAAAAATAGTGGAATATTCATATAAATTAATAGTTTTCTACTCGTGAATTTATCAATCAAGAAGCCAGAGACAAATAAAGTAATCACAGAAAAAATTGAATATGCCATAAAGGACTGGGCAATTATGTATGGCCCCCATCCTTTTGAAGTTGTAATAAAAGATTGATAAACAAATGAACCAGTTGCAATCCATGGCATTGCTAGCATTGTCATACAAATTATGTAAAATCTATAATCTTTCAAAACCTCTATTCTTTTCCACTGTCTAATTTCTTTTAAACTTTTTTCAGTATTAGAGTCTTCTCTAGTGTCTAATTTTACCTCTCTTACTAAAGTGTAAGTTACAATTGGTAATATTATAACTACAAGAATTGATATTGATACCCAAAGGTTTCTCCATTCAATAAATGTTAATAAAAAAACAATTAAGACTGGTAATATAAATTCTGCTAAAGATAATCCTAACCAACCAATACTTAAAGCTCTTCCTCTATTTTTTTCAAAAAATCGAGATATGGTTGTTGTTGCAGTATGAGTAGTTAATCCTTGACCAGCTAAACGCATCAAAAAAATTCCTATAAATAAAAAAATTACAGACGATATTTTAGAAAATATAAAGCATGACACTGATAAAAATATAATTACATAAGATGCGAATTTAAAAATATTTACATCATCTATTTTTTTTCCTATCCAAACTAAAATAATGCTACTTAATAAAGTTGCAGAGGCATAAATTGAGCCAAATTGTCCATGTGAAATTGATAATGCTTCTCTAATACTAGAATTAAACATCCCAAGAAAAAAACTCTGTCCAAAACTAGAAAAAAATGTAAAAATAAATCCAAATATAATTACTTTTAAACTTAAACTTTTAAACATAGATAAAAATTATGACTTGTAATGTTGCTTTCATAGGTCTTGGGGTTATGGGCTACCCTATGGCTGGATATATATCAAAAGCCGGACACAATGTAACTGTTTTTAACAGAACTAAATCAAAAGCTGAAAAATGGATTGGCGAATACAAAGGTAAAATGGCTAATACCCCTGCTGAAGCTGCTGATGGAGCAGACTTTGTTTTTACATGTGTTGGAAACGATAATGATCTCAGAGAAGTTTCATTAGGAGAACATGGATTATTTAATACAGCTAAAAAAGGTTGTGTTTATATTGATAATTCAACTGTATCAGCAGAAATTTCTAGAGAACTATATGCAGCTGCAAAAGATAAAGGTTTTGATTTTTTAGATGCACCTATTTCTGGTGGTCAAGCGGGAGCTGAAGGTGGAAAATTAACTGTTATGGTAGGTGGTGATGAAACTACTTTTAAAAAAGCAGAACCAGTAATTGATTGTTACAGCCAAAAAGTAAAATTGATTGGTGCTTCAGGTAGTGGGCAGCTTACTAAAATGATGAACCAAATGTGTATAGCTGGAGCTGTACAAGGTTTATCAGAGGCTATTAACTTTGGGATTAATGCTGGATTAGATATGGATATTGTTATGGAAACTATTTCAAAGGGTGCGGCTCAGTCTTGGCAAATGGAAAACAGGTATCGAACGATGACTGATGATAAATTTGATTATGGTTTTGCTGTTGATTGGATGAGAAAAGATCTAGCAATTGTAATTGAAGAGGCAAAAAGAAATGGTTCACCAGTTCCTGTGACAGAAATTGTAGATGGTTATTATGCTAAAGTTCAAGAAATGGGTGGTAATCGTTGGGATAGCTCTAGCTTGATAGCTCTTTTAAAAAAGAAAAAATAATTTGTGACTGATACTGTTCCTTACTACGAGGACTTTACTGAGATCAAAAAGAAAATTTGGTCAATGTTAAATAATGCAGTTAAAGATCGAAGTTCACCTTTTAGAATTCCTGTATTTATTTGTGGTGATCAATCTGGTTTGGATGGAAGAATAGTAGTTCTTAGAAAGGCAGATGAAAATAATAATGTTGTCCAATACCATAGTGATATTAGATCAGATAAAATTGAAAAATTGAAAGCAAATAACAATGCTGCTTTATTATTTTATGATAAAGAAGAAAAAATCCAAGTTAGATTAAAAGTTGAATGCAATGTTAATCATGACAATGAAATAACAAAGGAGTCTTGGACAAAAACTCAACATATATCTAGAAAATGCTACTTAGTTGATAATGGACCAGGAACAGAAAGTGACATTCCAACTTCAGGATTAAAACCTGAGCTTGACAATTTTGATTTTACAAAAGAACAAAGTGAGGAAGGTTATAAAAACTTTACAGTTATTCAGTGTAAAATTAAATCTATTGAATGGCTTTATCTAGCGGCCAAAGGACACCGTAGAGCTAGATTTGATCTAGAAAATAATAAAGATAATTGGTTAGTTCCTTAATTAAACGTTGCCGTTACATCTCCAAACGTTGAGGATGTTACTTCAACTAATTTTTTTTCATTAATTGGGACTGGAAAACCATAAGCTCCTGTTAAAATTAAATCACCTTTTTTTAAATAATTATTTTTTCTAGCTTGTTCTTTAATTAACCACTCTATTTCTGAAAGCATATCATTTGGCCATATTTTGTTAATCCAAGTATCTATTACTTCTTTATCATATATAAGTTTAAGATCAGTCTCGACTTTTTCAGAGGGTAGTTTTATTTCAGGACCTATTACAATTCCTGCATGAATAGCGTTATTTGCTAAAAGTTCTGCTCCATATGGTTCATTTCCATAAAAAACTAAATTATGAATTTCTATTACAGTATAAATTCCTTTAATCGACTCTAATATATAATCAAATGAAGCTAGTTCAGGTTTTAAGTCAGAATTTAATATAATTCCAAATTCTGCCTCCATTGCAGGATTGGTATAATCTTTTTTTTTTAGGATTGCCCCACTATAGTGTAATTCACTTTTCCAAAGGTATCCAGAAGCAGGCTGAATAAACCCCATTTTTTTTTGAGTATCTTTAGAAACACATCCTATCTTATAACCAATAACCTCTTCGCCTCTCTTCTCTCTTAATCTAGCTACATTTGATTGGATAATAAGAGCATCTTGATTGGTTATTTTAATTTTATCCTTAAAAATTGTGCTTGGATTTTTATTATCATAATCTTCTAAAATTTTATTTGAAATTAAATCTAACTCTTGTTGAGAAATATTGCTCACTAGTGTGATTTTGGATCCATATCATATGCTCTTTGAGCTTCTACATCGTTAAATATTTTAATCGATCCATCATAATTTCTTGCCCAGTAAGAAAACTTACAATTAGAACCGCCATTTCTATAATTCCACTTACCATTTTTTAAATCTTTTTTTTGTTTTTCTCTTAGTTTGACTAATTTTTTATGATTATATTTTCCCCATTCATTTAAACATATAAGTTTAAATGGATCGTAAGGGTCTTGTGATGTTGGAGTTAAGTAGACAGAGTCTTCTCCTTTTGGACATCCTTCTACATCATGAACATAAGCTTTACCAAAAAACATGTGTTTAGAATCAGTATCTTGGCCACTGCTAAAATGAGCTTTTTTACTCATTCCAGGAACACAGGCAAAACCTCCACCCATTGCATGGTGCATTTCATGAAGTGCAGTTTTAATCATACTACTTTTATTTTGATTATATTTATTTTTGAGAAACATTGATGCCATTCCTACTCCACCTTCTCCACCATCTACACTTGTTACATCTGCAAATGTAAAATAAACTTTTTTAGGATTATTAAATCCATTTAACCATAACCATCCTTTGTAATTTCCGTTTATATATTTGTGAAATTCTTTTCTTTCTTTGTTTAATCTTATAAAGGTAACGTCTAATTTTCCATCTTTTCGGTAATCATACTTATATTTTTTTGCACCGGAAGACCCTTTGGTTTTTTTACTAAACTTTTCAAAGATAGCATTCATTTTGTCTGCATATTCCTCAATTTTACCATTTATATCTAGCTCACGATCTTTATCGCTCATTGTCAGCATATATATAAAATGAACTTGATAATCATCATTTACATCAGGCTGGTCTTCAAAAAATCTTCCTGGTTTTTTATCTAATTGTGCTTGCTTTTCTTCTAACACTTTTGCTTCAGCTAATTCTGGTTTTGCTTTAGCTAATTTTACTTTTTTTTTGTTTGATTCTTTAGCTTTGTCGTATTTCCACACCTTTTCTTCATTAACGGCATATAGGTAACAGTCTTCATCTGGCATATATTTCTTAGCGGATTTTAAACAGCTTTTATATGCTTTCTGATGAAGAGTTTCTAAATTTTTTCCTTTTTTTGATCCCCAAACCACATCCTCAGCGTTACAACTCGCATAGAGAATGACATTTATCTTCCTATCTTTTTCTAAATATATTTTCTTGAGTTTTTTGTGCTCCCTTTTAAGTGCTTCTTTACACTGTTCCAAATATAAATATCCTGTTCCAGGCTCATTAATGCCCGCATTAGCATTGGAAAGCCATAAAAAACTAAGTATTAATATTCCTATTATTTTTTTCATTATTTTAAATTTTCTTTAATAAATTCTGTACTTTTACTTGTCATTTTAGATGTTATTTCATGTCCTAAACCTTTAGGACTTTCAAATTTAACATTATCTACTATTTGATAAATAAATTTTTGAGAATTATTCCACATAGCAGTACTTACTTTTAATGTAACGGGCTTATCTTCAAAAGGCAAACCATCCACAAAAAGTTTTTTTACAATTTCATACTCTTCATCTGTTAAATCTTCAGCCCCTCTCCTAAAGGGATTTGATTTATCTTTTGTGCCTTGATAATAAAATTGAGGAGTTTTTTTAAATTCTTCCAAATCAAATTTTTTTCCAGTAATTTTTTCAAAATCGTATGTTCCAATTGGATATATTGCATCAATTCCATTAATTTTGTCAGCTGGAACAGGTAATAAACCTCCTATTCCTCCACCAATAGCTACAGAGACTCTTTCGGGATGTAAAAAAGTAAATCTTGCAGAGAATAAAGATGATGATGAAAATCCTACCATAATCACTTTTTCATTAATTTTTTGATTATTTTCTTTTAACAATCTTTCTCTAGCATCATCAATCATTGCAATTAATTGCAAATCAATTCTTTTATATTTATCGATATTTATTTTTAATACATCGCTGTCTAATTGAGGAAAATAATATTTCCA
>CABXVD010000017.1 GCA_902515625.1 uncultured Pelagibacteraceae bacterium
ACGATAATAAAAGTTTTGTTAAATTTGAGACTGTTGATAAAAGCTACGATGGGGAGACCCTTGTAGTTAAAGATTTAAACTTAGATATTCCAGAAGGTGAGTTTTTAACAATGCTTGGACCATCAGGCTCAGGAAAAACTACATGTTTAATGATGTTGGCTGGGTTCGAAACTCCTACAAGTGGAGAAATATATTTAGATGGAGATCCAATAAGTAACATACCACCAAATAAAAGAGGTATTGGCATGGTCTTTCAAAATTATGCATTATTTCCTCACATGACTGTTAAAGAAAATTTAATGTTCCCATTAGAAGTTAGAAAAATTCCTACTGATGATATTTCTAAAAAAGTAAAAAATGCACTTGAAATGGTAGAGTTACAAGATTTTGGTAATCGAATGCCTCTTCAACTATCAGGAGGTCAACAGCAACGTGTAGCCTTAGCTAGAGCATTAGTATTTGAACCAAGATTAGTTCTTATGGATGAACCTCTAGGTGCTTTGGATAAAAATTTAAGAGAGCAAATGCAGTATGAAATTAAACATATCCATGAAAAAATTGGAATAACAGTTGTTTACGTTACACATGATCAAAGTGAAGCTTTAACTATGTCAAATAGAATTGCTGTGTTTAATGATGGTAAAATTCAACAAATTTCATCACCAGATGTTTTGTATGAAAAACCAACAAGTGCTTTTGTTGCTCAGTTTATTGGAGAGAATAATCAACTTAAAGGTAAAGTTGAATCTTTAGATGGAAACAATTGCGTTGTTGTAACAGAAACTGGTGAAAAAATTCATGCTTTAAAAGTAAATGTTAATAATGTAGGTGATAAATCTCTGATTTCATTAAGACCTGAGAGAGTTGCAATAAATTCTTCAGAAAAATTTGAAAATAATTTTGATGCTAAGGTAAAAGAATTAATTTATCTAGGAGATCATATTCGAACAAGACTTGAAATTTGTGGAAATGATCAATTTATTGTTAAGGTCCCCAATTCTTACGCAAGTGGTAATCTTAAAGAGGGTGAAATAGCTAAACTCTCATGGAAAAGCGAGGATTCTAGAGCTCTAGAAGCATAATAGCATAATACCAATAATATAAAAAAAAGTTTTGCAGTAAATTCTAAGATATGTTGTAATCAATTATTAAAAACTTAAGTTTAACTTTAAAAAAGAGGAAATATGATTAAAAAGATAAAAATAGCTTTCTTTTCATTGATGTCTTTAGCGCTAGTAACTTCTGCTTATGCAGATCTTACTTTCGTTTCTTGGGGTGGAGCGTACACAGCTGCACAACAAAAAGGTTACATTAATGACTGGAATGGAAAAGTTAACGTAGAAAATTACAATGGTGGACTTGGAGAGATCAAAGCTCAAGTTGAAGCCGGTAATGTAACTTGGGATGTAGTAGACATTTTACCTGACCAAGCAGTTACAGGTTGTGATGAAGGACTTTTCTTAAAATTAGACCAAAGTGAATTTATAGATGATATGATCGCTGGACCTGTGTCTGAGTGTGTAGTTCCACAAATTTTTTGGGCTTATACAGCATTCTTTGACAACAAAGCATTTCCAGGAAAAAAACCAAAAACTATTAAAGATTTCTTTAATGTTAAAAAATTCCCAGGAAAAAGAGCAATACATACTTGGGCAAATGCAACTATGGAAATGGCTTTAGTAGCTGATGGAGTGAAAAAGAAAGATGTATATAAAGTATTGGGAACTCCAGAAGGTGTAGACAGAGCTTTCGCAAAACTTGATACAATTAAAGATCACGTTATTTTCTGGTCAGCAGGTTCTAAACCTCTTGAAATGGTTTCAAGTGGTGAAGCTGTAATGGCGCTAGCTTATAATGGTAGAATTGGTGCAGCTATTATGACTGACGGAAAAGACTTTGGTTACATATGGGATGCAACTGTTCTAGAACAAGAATATCTAGCTATTCCTAGAGGAACTAAGAATGAAGCAGAAGCAAGAAAGTTTGTTGCATACGCTGCAAAAGCTGAATCTCTTGCAGGTGTTACAAAACATATAACATATGCTCCTATGAGAAAATCTGCTCTTAAAGTAGTACAAAAAGGTGAGCCATGGTATCATACAGGTGTTGATGTAATGCCTCACGTTCCAACTAACAAAAAAATCATTAAAAAAGCTATCATTGCAGACCCTGTTTGGTGGGCTGATAATGGTGCTGAAATTAGTGAAAGATTTGGAGCTTGGAAAGGTAACTAATTTTATTAGTTAATTATCAAAAAATTAAAAGCGAGATCAAAATGTTGATCTCGCTTTTTTTTTATCCTATTATTAAATATGAGTGGAACAACTAAAACTGAAATTTTAACTACTGATGGTGTTCCATTAAAGGATAGCTTAAAAAAAGCTGAAAGAAAAAACAAAATTCGAGCTACTTTACTAGTTTTACCTTTATTATTATTTATTTTTTTTACTTTCATAGTTCCAATTGGAAGCATGTTAACTAGAAGCACTGATGATAGTTACATAAATAAAGTATTCCCTAATACATTTAAGGTCTATCAAAAATGGGATAGACAAGGCTTACCACCAGAAGAAGTTTATGCAGCCATGTTTTTAGAAGTTAAAAATGCTTCTGGGTTTGAAATAGGAAAAGCTAGTACCAGAATGAATTATGCTAAATCTGGATGGAAAAGCATGATTAAAAAATCAAAAAGAAAATTTAAAAAAATTGATGTAAATGACGGTCCATTTAAAGACAAAATGATTGAAATTGACAAAAAATGGGCTGATAAAGAATTTTGGTTAGCATTAGGTGTGATGGTAGATCCTACAACATACGAGTATTATTTTAACGCAATAGATAAAAAATATGACTCAGAAAAAAATGTGATTGATCAACCTGAAAATAGACAAATATATGTTAAAACCTGGATTAAAACTTTTAAGGTCAGTATTCTAGTAACATTTTTTTGTTTAATGTTAGGATATCCAATTGCTTATTTGCTCGCAACTCTTCCTTTAAAGTATAGCAATTTATTAATGATTTGTGTGTTATTACCTTTTTGGACATCTCTCTTGGTAAGGATTGTTGTTTGGATGGTTATTTTGCAGCAAAAAGGTGTGTTTAATAATCTAATGGTTATTTCTGGACTAATTGCTGACGAAAATCGTTGGCAGCTTATGTACAATCAAACTGGAACTATAATAGTAATGACACAAATTCTTTTACCATTTATGGTTTTACCTCTTTATAGTGTAATGAAAACTATCTCACCAAACTATATGAGAGCTGCATTAAATTTAGGTGCATCTCCACTACATGCTTTTTGGAAAATTTATATGCCAAACTCAGTACCAGGTATAAGCGCAGGAGGAATGCTAGTTTTTGTAATTGCAATTGGTTACTTTATTACACCTGAACTAGTCGGTGGAAAAGATGGACAAATGATAGGAAATTGGATTGGATATCATTTAAAAACAACTTTAAATTGGGGTCTTTCAGCTGCACTTGGAGGAATACTTTTAGCAATAATGACAGTTCTTTATTGGGTCTATAATAAATTAGTAGGTATTGAAAATATTAAACTTGGATAATTAAAATGAATTTACCTAAATACGCTTCGACAGGTCAAAAAATTGGTTACTATTCTTTTATGACCTATTGTGGTTTGGTATTCTTCTTTTTAATTGCTCCAATATTTGTAGTACTACCGCTTTCATTTAGCTCTTCTTCATTTTTTGAATTTACAAAAGAATTTATGAAGTTTGAACCAGAGGCTTATTCTCTAAAATGGTATAAGCAAATGTTTGGTATTTGTGGTGAGGATGTAACTACAGTTTGTACTAACAAGTGGATGTTGGGTGTGAGAAATAGTTTTATAATTGGAATAGCCTCAACATTTTTAGCTACAGCTCTCGGTACAGTAGCTGCTCTTGGTTTAAGCAGACCACATATGCCATATAAAGCATTAATTATGGCAATTTTAATATCACCAATGATTGTTCCATTAATCATTACTGCAGCAGGTATGTTTTTCTTTTACTCACAATTAGGCTTAACACATACCTTTACTGGGCTGATACTAGCTCATACTGCATTAGGAACTCCGTTTGTTGTGATCACTGTAACAGCCACATTAACTGGTTTTGATACAAATTTAATAAGAGCATCGCAAAGTTTAGGAGCAGATACTATAAGAACATTTTTTAAAGTCATAATGCCTTTAATATTACCTGGTGTGATTTCTGGTGCTTTATTTGCATTTATAACTTCTTTTGATGAGGTTGTGGTAGTGCTTTTCATCGGTAGTATCGAACAAGTCACAATACCAAAACAAATGTGGGCTGGGCTAAGACAAGAAACAAGCCCAGTAATTTTATCTATGGCAACATGTTTAGTTTTATTATCAATAGCATTATTGACAACCGTAGAGTTATTGAGAAGAAGATCTGAGAGATTAAGAGGTATAAATACATAATTTACCTAAATATACATTTCATATATATAGCTTAAAGTGGAAATTAAAAAAGTTGTAATCATTGGATCAGGCACTATGGGAAGTGGTATTGCTGCTCATTTATGTAATGCGAATGTACCAGTAACATTATTAGATTTAACCAATGAAATAAGCTTAAATGCTAGAGATAGAATTTTTAAATCAAAACCACCATTACTAATTGACAAAACTAAAATCAACAATATCAAAGTAGGAAATATTTCTGATAACTTTGATACAGTTAAAGATGCTGATTGGATAGTTGAAGCTGTTGTTGAGAGAATAGATATCAAGCATCAAATATATGACAAAATTTTCAAATTTAGAAAAGATGGAGCTATAGTCTCTTCTAATACATCTTCAATTCCAATTAAAGTACTCTCTCAAAATTTAAATAATGAAGAAAAAAAAGACTTTTGTATCACACATTTTTTTAATCCTGTCAGATATATGGGATTGTTAGAAATTGTTAAAAATGAAAATAATGATTTAAATAAAATTAATGCTCTTCAAAAATTTTGTGAAATTGAACTTGGTAAAGGTGCAATTGTTTGTAATGATACTCCAGGTTTTTTAGGAAACAGGGTCGGAGTTTTTGCTATGCAAATAGCAATGACAGAAGCATTCAAAATGAAGTTAGCTATTGAAGAAGCTGATGCAATTTTTGGAAGACCTATGGGAATTCCTAAAACAGGAGTATTTGGTCTTTATGATTTAATTGGCATTGATTTAATGTCTGATGTATTAAAAAGTTTTACTAAAGAATTACCTGAAAAGGATAAATTTCATTTAGTTGCACAAGAAATTCCATTAATTAAAAAACTAATTGAAACTGGTTATACTGGGCGAAAAGGCAAAGGTGGATTTTATAGAATAAATAAAGAGGGGGGTAAAAAAGTATTAGAAGCCCTAAATCTTGAATCAGGTAATTACTTTCTTATTAAAAAAATTGATATTAAATCTGACAAAGTTGATCTTAAAAAGTTGATAAATCGAGATGATAAGTATGGAAAATATGCTTGGTCAGTTATTTCAAAAATAATTAAGTACGCATCTTCATTGGTTCCTGAAATTACAGATGAATTTAACGATATTGATGAAGCGATGCGACTTGGTTTTAATTGGTCTAAAGGACCATTTGAGATGCTTGAAGAAATTGGAGTAGAAAACTTTTTTAATAAAATTGATGAGTATGATGGAAATAAATTTTTAGAAGGCCTTGCAAGATCAAAAAATGAAAATTTTTATGGAGATAGGCAAAAATATACTAAAATTGAAACTTTAGGAAAAGTTAAAAGAAAAGCCCAAAGTATTGATGGAAATAGTTCTGCGCAAATTTATAAATTTCCAGAATATAATATTGTTGAGTTTACAACTAAAGCTAATGCTTTGGATTACGATTCAATGGATGCTTTAAAAAAAGCAACTGACAAACCTTTAATTATTATTAATGAAAGTATGCAGTTTTCTGCAGGGGTCAATTTAAGTTATACTATGGATTTTGCAAATAAAGGAGATTTTAAATCTATTGAAAAATTTATTAAATATTTTCAAGAAACCTGCAAAGAGCTTAAGTACTCAAAATATCCTGTGATATCTGCACCTTCAGGTTTAACTTTGGGTGGAGGCTTTGAAGTTCTTGTGCAAAGTAATTTTGTTGTATCTCATACGAATATTGTAATTGGTTTAGTTGAAACAATTGTAGGATTGATACCGGCTGGTGGTGGTTGTAAAGAAATGCTGGCTAGATGGCAGGATACTGAAGAAAGTAAAAAAGATCCTCATTTTGCTCCATTAAAAGTTTTTGATATTATTGGCTATGGAAAAACAGCAACGTCACCTGTAGAAGCAGAACCTTTAAAATATCTTAAGCCACAAGATAAAAAAATAATGAACAGAAACAGTTTACTTGAGGCATCAAAACAAATTTTGAATGAAAACCTAGATTTTAAATCACCGAGTGAATTAGTATTTAATTTGCCTGGTGAGAGCGTTAGGGGTGAAATGTACAAAATTTTAGATAAACTTTACGATGATAAAATAATACTAGATCATGGCATGGAGGTTGCTAAGGAATTAGCATATGTATTAAGTGGTGGAGATACATCAATAGATAAACAACTTTCAGAAGATGATTTATTTAGATTAGAGCTAGATGCTTTTATGAAGCTTATTGAAACTTCAAAAACTCAGGAAAGAATAAAACATACTCTTTCAACTGGAAAACCATTAATTAATTAGTTTTAAAATAAATGAAAAAGAAAAAAAATATTAAACCAATTCAGCCTGTAAGTGGCACAAAAGTTCCAAGATATGCTGGACCTTCTACATTTGCTAGATTGCCTGAATTGAGAGATGTTGAAAGTTGTGATGTTGCAATAGTAGGCATACCTTTTGATGCAGGAACTAGTTATAGACCTGGAGCAAGATTTGGACCACAAAGTATTCGTCAAGCCTCAAGACATTTAAGAACAAATTATCATCCTAGTTACGATGTTGAGCCTTTTAAAATTCAACAAGTGGCTGATGCTGGCGATATAGCATGTAATCCTTTTAGTATCGATGAGGCCATAAAACAAATTGAAGTAGGTGCTACAGATTTATTAAAAAAGGTAGGTGGTATAATTAGTCTAGGTGGTGACCACACAATTGCTGTTCCTTTATTAAGAGCAATAAATAAAAAAAATAATGGTCCAGTTTCTTTAATACATTTTGATGCTCATCTTGATACATGGGATACATACTTTGGTGCACCTTATACTCATGGAACCCCTTTTAGAAGAGCTAGAGAGGAAGGTTTGTTTTTAGACGATGCTTCTATGCATGTTGGTATTCGAGGACCACTCTATAGCAGAGATGATATAAAAAATGATGAAAGTTTTGGTTTTAAAATAATTCATTGCGATGAATTTCAAACTGAAGGGACAGATAAAATAGCAGAAAGAATTAAAAAAAGAGTTGGAGACAATCCATTATACCTTTCAATCGATATTGATGTGTTAGATCCTGCTTTTGCTCCTGGAACAGGCACACCTGAAATTGCAGGAATGACAACTAGAGAAATGGTGAATGTTTTAAGAGGCTTGTCAGGTTTGAATCTTGTATCAGCTGATGTTGTAGAGGTTTCCCCAGCTTATGACCATGCAGAAGTTACTTCTCTGGCTGCAGCAACAATCGTGTATGAATTAACTAATTTGTTTGCAAAAACATAAAGAGAGGATACTTTTCTCATATGTTAGAAAAAAGAAATTTTTATATAAATGGTTCATGGGTTGCTCCAAAAAAACCAAGCGATATTGAAGTAATTAATCCAGCGACAGAAAAAGCTTGCGCAGTAATTTCACTAGGAAGTAAAGACGATGTTAATGATGCAGTGCTCTCTGCTAAAGAAGCATTCAAAACTTGGGGATATTCAACAAGAGAGGAAAGAATTGCTCTTTTGGAAACATTTTACACTTTATATAAGAAAAGATGGAACGATATAACCGATGCCATTATTCAAGAAATGGGAGCACCAAAGGATTTTGCATCAAAACTTCAAACAGGAACTGGCGCAAGTCATACAAAATCTTTTATAAGATATTTAAAAGAGTTTGAATTTGAAAAGCCATTAGGTGAGCATGCGAAAAATCAAAGATTAATATATGAACCAAAAGGAGTTTGTGCGTTAATTACTCCTTGGAACTGGCCAATGAATCAGGTCACTTTAAAAGTAATTCCAGCTTTAGCATCTGGCTGTACTATGATTTTAAAACCATCAGAATTAGCACCACTTTCAGCAATGATACTCGCAGAACTAATTGATGAAGCAAAATTTCCAAAAGGAGTGTTTAACTTAGTAAATGGAGATGGAGCGATAACTGGTGATGCTTTAACAAGTCATCCAGATGTAAATATGATCTCATTTACAGGATCAACTAGAGCAGGTGCTTTAATATCTCAAAACGCAGCAAAAGATTTTAAAAGAGTTAGTTTAGAACTTGGGGGCAAGGGAGCAAATATTATCTTTAAAGATGCAGATCCAGAGGCCATTGAAAGAGGTGCTTTAAGATGTTTTAGAAACTCAGGTCAATCTTGTAATGCTCCAACAAGAATGTTGGTTGAAAAATCTATGTATGGTGAAGCAATAGAAAGACTAAAAAAATACACTAATGAATTTAAGGTGGATGATCCAAAAAAAGAGGGTGATCACATAGGACCTGTAATTTCTGAAACACAATTTAATAAAATTCAAACGTTAATCCAAAAAGGAATAGACGAAGGTGCAAAATTAGTTGCTGGTGGTACAGGAAAACCAGATGGTATGGTTGATGGTTATTATGTAAAACCGACTGTATTTGCAGATGTCAATAATCAAATGGAAATTGCCCGAACAGAAATTTTTGGTCCAGTTTTATCAGTAATACCATTTGAAACTGAGGAACAAGCAATAGAAATTGCTAATGATACTGATTATGGTTTAACAAATTATATTCAAAGTAAAGACTCTGAAAAAATCAGAAGACTTGCTAGAAAACTAAGATCTGGAATGGTAGATGTAAATGGCGCAGGTATTGCAGTTGATGCACCATTTGGTGGCTTTAAGCATTCTGGTATTGGAAGAGAAGCAGGTAAAGAAGGTTTATTAGAATTCTTGGAAGTAAAATCAGTAGGTGGTTGGAGTTAATTTAATGAAGATTTTTCTTTAATCCCTTCAAGCAATTTCAAACACTTTTTTAATTCATCTAATATTATAAATTCATCAATTTTGTGTGCTTGTTCGATAGAGCCAGGTCCACAAACAACTGTACTAATTCCTATCTCTTGAAACAAACCTGCTTCAGTTCCAAAAGACACAACTTGTCTAGAATTATCTCCTGTTAAACTTGAAATTAATTCACAAGCATCAGATTTATCTTTACGATCAAATCCAATTATTTCTCCAATAACTTTTTTTTCAATAGAGGAGCTAGAAAAAACTTTTTTCATTTCTGGCAATAAAATTTCATTTGCATATTTGTCTAGTTCTTGATTTAAAAATACTGCATCCTCTTTAACCACTGGTCTTGTTTCCCAATTTACATGGCATTTATCTGCAATCACGTTGTGAGCAATCCCTCCAAAAATTCCTCCTATTGAAAGAGTTGAATGAGGAGGATCAAATATAGAGTCTTTTGGAGTTCTATCTTTGAGCTTACTCCTTAATTCAATTAATTTATTTACATATTTTGAAGCGTATTCAACAGCGCTCACACCTTTATGTGGAGCTGAACTATGTCCTGCCAACCCTTTAAAATAAGTCGTGTATTCGTAACATCCTTTGTGAGCATCAATAATTTTCATATTTGTTGGTTCACCAACAATACAAATTCCATCTTTAATTTCTCTTTTTTTTAATTCTTTTATGAGAATAGGGGCTCCCTGGCATGCAGTTTCTTCATCAAAAGTAAAAGAAAAATGAATATCTCTATCGAGATTAGACTTTGAATAAATTGGTGCAAAAGCTAATGTGCACGCAATAAACCCTTTCATATCACATGAACCTCTTCCATAAAGTTTGTCTCCTTTAATTGTTGCCTTAAACGGATCTGTAGACCAACCTTTAGACACGGGCACAACATCTGTATGTCCAGACAAAATTATAGGTTTTTTATCGCTGGGCTTTTTAGTTTTAATTGTTGCAAACAAATTAACTCTTTTTTTATCTTCATCAAAAGTCCTAAAAGAAGTGGCACCAAGTTGTTTTAATATATTATCACAATAATCAATTAAAGAATTATTGTCTTCTCCTGAAATTGTTTTAAAGGCTATTAGGTCAGTTAAAATCTTTACTGAGTTATCAAATAAAACATTTAAATTATTTTCTGTACTCATATTTAGATTTCATTATATATTAATTATATGAAAGAACAAATAACCTACGATATTTTTGATAAAGTTGACATTAGGGTTGGAACAGTAATTTCAGTTGAAAAAAATGAAAAAGCAAGAAAACCTTCACTAGTTGTCAAAGTAGATTTTGGCAATGAGATTGGAATCAAACAATCTTCAGCTCAAATAACTCATCATTATAGTGAGGAAAATTTAAAAGGAAAACAAGTTATAGGAGTTTGCAATTTTCCAGAAAAAAATATTGCTGGAGTAGTTTCTCAGGTACTTATTCTTGGATCAATTGATAAAGAAGGAAAAGTAATATTACTCCACCCATCTCAAAAATCTGAGAATGGACTTCCTATAGCATAAAAAATGCACCCAGAAATTTTATCCATCACTTTATTTGGAATTGTAGCCGCGTTTACTCCTGGACCAAATAATTTTATAGCGTTTTACTCTGGATTTAATTTTGGAATAAAAAAAACAATCCCACTTATAATTGGTGTCACTTTAGGTTTCCCTTTTCTTTTATTGTGTGTTGCATTAGGTCTAATTAATATATTTAAGCTTTATCCATTAATTCAAGAAATATTAAAATATTTAGGAACGTTATTTTTAATTTATTTAGCTTATAAGATTTCATTTTCAAAATCTACCAACGTAGAAAGTAAAGATAAAAATCCTGTAAAATTTTTAAACACTTTTGTTTTTCAATTTTTAAATCCAAAGGGAGTAATTGCATCAGTGATTGTTGTTTCTACTTATCTTAATCCAGGTGAAAATTTTGTAAATTTTACGACTCAAATTATTATTTTAGCCTTAATCGTTTCAGTAACTAGTATCACTCTTTGGACATTTATGGGCAAATTTATAAGGAAATTTGCGACAAATCAGAAATATATTAATTATTTTAATTATGTTATGTCACTGCTTCTTTTAATAAGCATAATAACTTTTTATTTGTAACATGACCCCAGGAAACAAAAATTCATATAATTCACTTAAAAAAATTTCAATAAATAACAAAGATTACCAATATTATTCTTTAAAGGAGGCTGAAAAAAATGGCCTAGACGGTATATCAAAGCTTCCAAAATCTTTAAAAGTTCTCTTAGAAAACTTACTTAGATATGAGGATGATTTATCAGTAAACAAAAATCAAATAGATTCTATTAAAAATTGGTTAAAGACAAAAAAATCAAATACGGAAATTGCTTATCGACCTGCAAGAGTTTTACTTCAGGATTACACTGGAATTCCAGCAGTTGCAGACTTAGCTGCAATGAGAGAAGCAGTTAAAGATAAAAATAAAGATCCTAACTCAATTAATCCATTATCTTCAGTTGATCTTGTAATTGATCACTCAGTTCAAGTTGATCAATCTGCCAAAGCAGACTCTTTTGAGAGAAATGTTGATATCGAATTTGAAAGAAATGCAGAAAGGTATTCTTTTTTAAAGTGGGGACAACAAGCTTTTAATAACTTCAGAATAGTACCTCCTGGAACTGGAATTTGTCACCAAGTAAACTTAGAATATTTATCTAAAGTAGTTTGGTCAGAGGAATTTAAAGGTGAAAATTATCTTTTTCCTGACACTCTAGTTGGTACAGATAGTCATACAACAATGGTTAATGGATTATCAGTTTTAGGCTGGGGTGTTGGTGGAATTGAAGCAGAGGCTGGGATGCTAGGCCAACCTATATCAATGTTAATCCCAGAAGTCATAGGTTTTGAAATTAAAAATAAAATGCCTGAAGGAACTACTGCAACAGACTTAGTTTTAACAGTAGTTAAGATGTTAAGAGACAAAGGTGTTGTTGGAAAATTTGTTGAATTTTATGGTGAAGGTTTAAAAAACTTAACTCTTGCTGATAGGGCAACTATAGCAAATATGGCTCCTGAATATGGAGCAACTTGTGGTTTTTTCCCTATAGATGATGAGACTTTAAAATACTTAAAATTTTCAGGAAGAGATAAGCATACAGTTGATATTGTCGATAAGTATGCAAAAGAACAGGGACTATGGGCAAGTAACGATATTATTTTTACAGACACACTTTCATTAGATATGTCTTCAATTGTACCTACCATTTCAGGTCCTAAAAGACCTCAAGATAAAGTTTTATTAACAGATGCGCCGACATCATTTAAAAAAGTATTAGAGGAAGCAACAAATAAAAAAGAAAAATCAGTTGCAAAGGTTTTAAATTCTGATTTTGAAATAAAAGATGGTTCTATACTTATTGCAGCAATAACTTCTTGTACAAATACTTCAAACCCAAATGTTTTAATTGGAGCAGGTTTGTTAGCTAAAAAAGCAGTTGAGTTTGGATTGGAAGTTAAGCCGTGGGTTAAAACTTCATTAGCACCAGGGTCGAAGGTTGTTACAGATTACTTGGCTAAAGCTGGACTAAATTCTTATCTAGATAAATTAGGCTTTAATTTAGTAGGTTATGGATGCACTACTTGTATTGGTAATTCAGGTCCATTGGCAGATAATATTGTTGAGGCAATACAGAAAGAAAATATTTATACGGTCTCAGTTTTATCAGGCAATAGAAACTTTGAAGGAAGAATTTCCCCTCATATCAAGGCTAATTATTTAGCTTCACCACCTTTAGTTGTAGCCTATGCCTTAGCTGGTCACATGGAGTTTGATTTATATAAAGATTCTTTAGGAAAAGATAAAGATGGTAATGACATTTATTTAAAAGACATATGGCCTTCAAATGATGAAATCGAAAATACTTTAAAACAATCTTTGAACCCAGAGATGTTTATTAATAGATATTCAAATGTTTCTGAAGGGCCAAGTCAATGGCAAAAAATTAAAACTGATCACAGCAGTATTTACAATTGGGACAAAGGCTCAACGTACGTAAAAAAACCACCATTTTTTGATTCTTTGTCAGATGAGCCAGAAGGATTTAAAGAAATAAAAGACGCAAGACCTTTGTTGATATTAGGTGATATGGTTACAACAGATCACATTTCTCCAGCAGGAAGCATTCAAAAAGATAGTCCAACAGGTGAGTACTTCATGGAGCATCAGATTTTACCAAAAGATTATAATTCATATGGATCAAGAAGAGGAAACCATGAAGTAATGATGAGAGGAACTTTTGCTAATATCAGAATAAGAAATGAAATGGCTCCAGGAACTGAAGGTGGATTTACAAAATTATATCCTGAAGGAAAAGTTTTATCTGTTTATGATGCGGTAGAGGAATACAAAAGAAGAGGCACTGATTTAGTTGTAATAGGTGGTAAAGAATATGGAACCGGTTCCTCAAGAGATTGGGCTGCCAAAGGAACAAAATTATTAGGAGTTAAAGCAGTATTAGCTGAAAGTTTTGAAAGAATTCATAGATCTAATTTAATTGGAATGGGTGTTTTACCCTTACAATTTATAAATGAAGTTAATAGAAAAAATCTAAATTTAATAGGTTCAGAATTAATAAGTATTATTGATATTGAAAAAGGAATTAATCCATCTGATGAAGTAATGGTAGAAATTAAATATGCATCTG
>CABXVD010000018.1 GCA_902515625.1 uncultured Pelagibacteraceae bacterium
TAGATTAAATATAAAATTAATTTTTTCGTAACTATAATTATTTAATAATTGAATTTTTCCGTCTTTTATTATGCCATTTATTTCATAATCATCTTGAATTTTCCCGTTTTCGTCATAATTAATTTTTAAATCAAATATTACATGACCTTTTTTTATAATTTTTTCTAAAATAAATAATTCTGGACCTTTGTAAGCTGTCCTTGCAAATTTAATTAAATCACCTAGTAGCAATGATTTTGATCCTATTTCAAGATTTGATGAAACAAATTTATTTTTAATTATTGACGCAAGAGATACCTCTGTTCCTATATATTCTAATTCGAGTGGTTTATTATAATAATAAACAGTAGCACCAATAGTTTTAGCATTAAATTTTAATCTGAGAGGATCTAATTTAATTTTTATTTTTTTTAGATTTAGTTGTAAATTTTTATTACTCTCGTTAACTTTATTTTTTATCTGTTCATTAAAACTTTCTGTTTCAATTCCAATAATACTTAAAAAAATTACTGACAAAAAAATTAAAATTGTGATCGCTACAAAAAACTTTAATAAAAATTTTCTCATTTAATTTTATAAAGTGATTGTTCTAAAAATTCATCCAGATCACCATCTAAAATTTTATCTGGATTAGTACTTTCAAAATTTGTTCGATTATCTTTAACTAATCTATAAGGTTGTAGAACATAGGATCTTATTTGGTGGCCCCAACCAATTTCAGATTTTGAGTTTTCAGTATTTTGATTTTGTTCCTCTCTTTTCTTAATTTCATAATCGTACAATCTGGCTTTCAACATATTCATACATGTCTCTTTATTTTTATGTTGAGACCTCTCATTTTGACACTGTACAACAATTTTGGACGGTAAATGGGTAATTCTTACTGCACTATCGGTAGTATTAACATGTTGACCACCTGCTCCACTAGATCGATAAGTGTCTATTCTTAAATCTTTTTCAGAAATTTCTATATTAATATTTTCGTCAACAACTGGATATATCCAAATACTCGCAAAACTTGTATGTCTTCTTGCACCTGAGTCGAATGGAGATATTCTAACCAAACGATGAATACCAGACTCTTTTTTAAGCCAACCAAAAACATAATCGCCTTGTATCTTTATTGTTGCTGACTTAATTCCAGCCTCATCTCCTCTATGTTCACTTATTAAGTTAGATTTAAAATTTTTTTTATCAGACCATTTTAAATACATTCTTCTCAACATATCAGCCCAATCTTGACTCTCAGTACCTCCAGCGCCAGCATGTATTTCTATATAACAGTCTAATGGATCAGCTTCGCTTGATAAAAAACATTTAATTTCACTTTTTTTTATTTCAGATCTAAGTTGTTTGACATTTTGTATAATTTCACTTTGAACGTCTGAATTATTTTCTGCTAAAGCTAGTTCATTCAAATCCTCAAAATCGTTTAATTTTTCAACAGATGAATTTAAAGAGTTTATTAAATCCTCCATAAATTTTTTTTCTTTAACTATTTTTTGAGAATTATTTTTATCTTGCCAAAAATTGGTCTCTAGCATTTTTGTATTTAGAGACTGAAGTTTTAAATAAATATTATTGTTTTCAAAGATACTCCTTAATTCTTTGATTTATTTTGTCTATTTCTTCTTTATAATTTTGAAAATTACCGCTCATTAATAAAACCTTAGTACATTATTACTATCTAATCTATCTGTATTTGAATAAAGAACTTTTCCATCGACCACATTTTCTTTTTTAAAAACCTCTATGATCGTATTTTTTGAGGAAAATTTGGCTTTTTGTCCAGTTTTAGGATCTACTACCATCATAACTGTATCTTTAGCTGCTTTAAATGGCCTAGCATCTGATTTTTTAATAGCTTGCTTAATAAAATCTTTAAAAATTGGTAGTGCAGTTTTTGAACCTGTTTCATTCTTTCCGAGAGGTGAAGGGTTATCTGAGCCCACATATACACCCACTAATAAATTTGAAGTAAAGCCAATAAACCAGGTATCAGTATTTTTATTTGTTGTGCCAGTTTTACCTGCAATATTTAATTTCAAGTCTCTAAGTTTTTTTCCAGTACCTCTCTGAATGACACCTTCAAGAATTGAGGTCATTTGATATGCAGTAGCAGGTGAAAAAATTTGCTTATAATTATTTTTAATTTTGGGATAATCGTTACTCAAATAAGAAATTTGATCACAATCTATACACTGTATCATGTTATTGTTATATATAGTATTACCTTCGCTATCTTGAATTCTATCAATTAATATTGGCTCAACAAGTTTTCCACCATTTACAAATGTAGAATAAGCTGATGTTAAATTTAGTAGTGTAGTCTCAGCTGAACCTAAAGAGATAGACAGTAATTTCTCAGGGTTTTCATAAATTTTGAGATCCTTTGAAAAATTTACAATTTTTTCTACACCAAGACCCTGGGCAATTCTTACAGTCATTAAATTTCTAGATTTTTCTAATCCAATTCGAAGTGTAGATGGACCATAAAATTTTTTTCCATAATTTTCAGGTTTCCACATCTTTAGATCATCACCTTGATCTAAAACTAATGGAGCATCTAATATTAAGGATGTTGGAGTATATTTATTTTCTAATGCTAATGCATATACAAATGGTTTAAAGGCAGAACCTGGCTGTCTATTTGCTTGAGTCGCTCTATTAAATTCACTTTTTTTAAAACTAAATCCACCACTTAATGCCAAAATTCTCCCCGTATAAGGATCCATAACAACAATTCCTCCATTAATTTTGGGTAATTGCTGTAAACTAAATTTTTTATCTTTAATTTTTTTTACGTATATAATATCTCCTGGCTTCAATAGATTTTTAAATTCTTTTTTAGTCCAGGAAATGTCTTTATATTCAATAAGACCTTCAATTTTATCTTCGGTCTCAATCTCTGCAGAGAATTTATTTATTTTTTTTACTATTGCTAATGACCAATCAATTGATTTTTCTAAATCAAACTTTTTTAAATCTTTATTCCAATTACTATTATAAATTTTATAAGATAATGCTCCTCTCCAACCTTTTCTTTGATCATATGAAATTAGTCCATTTCTTAAAGAGTTTGTAGCAATTTTTTGAAACTCTAAATTTATAGGTGTATTAATATTTAACCCTTGTTTGTACACTTTATCATAAGTAAAGTTTTCAATAATATTTTTTCTCACATCCTCAATAAAATATTGAGAATCTTCTAGATAAATTTTTTTATTTTTACTTAATATAATTTCTTGATTTTTTAATTTATCATACCATTCATAAGTTATATAATTGTTATCAAATAAATTTTTTAAAACTAGATTCCTTCTAAATTTTGCAAGTTCAATATCTCTATATGGATTGTACTTACTTGGCGCTTTAGGTAATGCAGCTAATAATGCAGCCTCCGAGTAGTTTAGATCCCTGATTGATTTATCAAAATATTCTAAACTGGCAGCTGCTACTCCATAAGCTCCACTTCCTAAGTATATTTGATTTAAATATAATTCTAATATTCTTTCTTTGGTCAGTGCTCTTTCAATCCTAAATGCCAAAATTGCTTCTTTTATTTTTCTATTGATGCTAACTTCATTTGTTAATAAAAAATTTTTAGCAACTTGTTGGGTTATTGTTGAGGCGCCCTCTAATCGCTTTGAAGAAATAATGTTGGATATGTTATTAACAATAGCTCTCAATACTCCTTTAGCATCTACACCAGGATGTGTAAAAAAATTTTTATCCTCTGCAGATAAAAATGCATTTATTACGTTTTTAGGAATTGAGCTGTAAGGAACAAATACTCTTTTTTCCTTAGAAAAGTCTGCAACTAGCTCTCCTTCTCCTGAATAAACCTTGCTTGAAACCGGTGGTTTGTAATTTTTTAAAAATTTATAATCAGGAATATCACTTGAATAACTCCACAAAAGACCAACTATCAAAACACCAGTTAAAAGAACTATAGATGTCAAAATAATAAGAATATTCTTTAAAAACATATGCATTTTAATTCCATTATATCTTGGAATTTGTTAAAGATAAGGCACAAGAATTAAACAAAATTTATTTAAACTTAAAAAATTTAATGAAATCAACAGTTATAATATTATGGAAAAAAATTTATATATCGATGCTTCGCATCCAAATGAAACTCGAGTTGTTCTTAAATCTGGCGAAAATATTGAAGATTACGAATACGAAGGTTTAAAGAATAACCTAATTAAAAATAATATTTATTTAGGGAAAGTAAGTAGAATTGAGCCATCTCTTCAAGCAGCTTTTGTTGATTTTGGAAGAGATAGACACGGCTTTTTGTCTTTTAATGACATTCAATCAGACTATTATCAAATACCAAAAGCAGATTTAGATAAAATTAAAGAAGAGGAGGAGAAAGCCAGAGAAGAACTTTCAAAAGAAGTTGAAGCTAAAGAAGAAGAAAATATTGCTGAAGGAAAATTAGATATAAACGATCCTATTGAAAAAGAAATAGAAAACCAGACAGAAGAAAAGGGAAATGAAAACGACAAAAATAGTGCTGATGAGGAAAAAGAAAAAAAGAAAGAAAATAAGTTCAGGTTTAAAAGATATAAAATTCAGGAAGTTATAAAACCAAATCAAGTGATACTTGTCCAGGTTATTAAAGATGAAAGAGGTCAAAAAGGAGCAGCTTTAAGTACTTTCATTTCTATTGCTGGAAAATATATTGTTCTAATGCCTAATACACCCAAAGGTGGGGGTATTTCGAGAAAAATTTTTAATCCCGCTGATAGAAAAAAAATAAGGGTAATTCTAAATGAAATTGAAATTCCTAAAGAGATGGGATTAATAGTTAGAACTGCAGGGAGCAATAAAACCAAAAATGAAATAAATAATGATTTAACAACTCTTATAAAAACATGGAGCCAAATTAAAGATAACGCAATTAATTCTATTGCTCCATCACTTATTCATCAAGAAAGTGAAATTATTAAAAGAACTTTAAGAGACATGTTTGATGATAATACTCAAAATATAATTGTTGAAGGTACGGATGGTTATAAAAAAGCACAGTCATTTATGAAAACATTGATGCCATCTAGTGTTAAAAAAGTTAAAAAATATAGAGGTAAAGTACCTTTATTCATTGAGGAAAATATTGAACAAAAACTAAATCAAATTTTTGAATCTGAAATTAAACTTAAATCAGGAGGTTATTTAGTTATTAACCCGACAGAGGCATTAGTATCCATAGATATAAATTCTGGAAGTTCAATTAAAGGTAAAAATGTTGAAAGCACTGCTTTAGACACAAATATTGAAGCAGCTGAAGAAATTGCAAGACAAATTAAAATTAGAGATTTATCAGGTTTAATTATAATAGATTTTATCGATATGCTCAGTTACGGGAACAGAAGATTAGTAGAGAGAAAACTTAAAGAAAAATGCAGATCGGATCGAGCTAGAATACAAATAGGTAGAATAAGTAACTTTGGTCTTTTAGAAATGTCTAGACAGAGATTAAGAGAAAGTGCAATTAAATGGAAAGTTACCCTAACAGACGAGTCATTTGCACAGAAATTACTTAAAATAGTTGAATTAAAAGCAGTTTTAAATAAAGCAAAATTTGTAGAATTAAAAGTTTGTAAAAAAATTTCTAACTTTTTAAAGGAAAACTTTGTTAATGATTTAACTTATTTTGAGAAAAAAAATAAAATAACACTAGATATAATAAGCGACAATTCATTAATTATTCCAGAATATAAAATTAATGTTCAGAACAAATCAAAAAAAACAGTAGAATTAGTTGAGTATTATGAAAAGCTAAAAAATTTAGAACTACAAAATAAGGAAGATAAAATAATTCAAAATAAAGTAAAAAAAACTTATAAAAAAACTTATAAAAAAAGATTTTATAAAAAAATTAAATAATTCCTTCGATCGGAGATGATGGATTTCCCATTAAGGTTTTTCCTATTCTACCTGAGTTGTAAGATTGTCTTCCAGCTAAAACCGCATTTTTAAAAGCTAAAGCCATTTCAAATGGTTTTTTTGCTTTTGCTATCGCAGTATTTACCAAAACACCATCACAACCAAGCTCCATTGCGATTGTTGCGTCTGATGCTTGACCTAAACCTGCATCAATAATAACAGGAAGTTTAGTTTGCTTTCGAATGATGTGAATATTAATTTTATTTAATATTCCTAAACCAGACCCAATCGGAGCTGCTAAAGGCATAATTGCATCTGCTCCTGCATTTTCTAAACGTTTTGCCATTAAAGGATCATCATTACAATAAACCATTATTTTAAATCCCTCTTGAGCGAGGACCTCGGTTGTTTTTAGAGTTTCAATCATGTCTGGAAATAAATTTGTTTTATCTCCTAAAACTTCGAGCTTGACTAGCTTCCATCCTCCTATTTCTCTTGCTAATCTTAGAGTTCTTAGCGCATCTTTTGAGTTAAAACATCCTGCTGTATTTGGGAGATAGGTAATTTTTTTTGGATCAATGTAATCCATTAAAAGTGGTTTATTTTTATTTGAAATATTTACACGTCTAACAGCAACTGTCACAATTTCTGCACCTGATAGCTTTATCGCCTTTGCACATTCTGACATACTTTTGTATTTCCCTGTCCCAACTATTAATCTTGATTCAAATTTTTTTTTTGCAATTATTAGTTTATCTTTTTTCAAATTATCCTCCTCCAATAAAATGGACTATTTCAATTTTATCATTTTTTTTTAATTTTATATTACTGGTTTTTTTTTTATCAATAATTTCTTGATTTAATTCAATTGCTACTTTTTTTATTGGAATATTAAGATTATTTACAAGATCAGACAACTTAGAGTTATTTAATACAGTTTTAACTTTACCATTTACTTTTATTTTTATTTTTTTCATCGTATATAAGTGCTGGATGACTAATAAAATAATTATTATTAACGGCCCAAATCTTAATCTATTAGGTGAAAGAGAACAATCACAATATGGATCAGGCACATTCAAGGAATTAAAAGAGAAATGTCTAAAAAAATCAAAAGAAATTGGTTTAGAAATAAACTTTACACAATCAAATTTAGAGGGCGAAATTGTAAACATTATTCAAAAAGCTAGAAAAGAGTTCAACGGAATGATAATTAATGCTGCAGGGTTTACGCATACGTCAGTAGCTATTAGAGATGCTCTTAGTCTATTCAAAAAACCATTAATTGAATTGCATATATCTAATATTTACAAAAGAGAGGAGTTTAGACATAAATCTTTAATAAGTGACATAGCAACTGGCGGTATTTTTGGTTTGGGCACTGAAGGTTATATTTTAGCCATAATTTCTATACAAAACATCTTAGAAAATGAAAATAGATAAAAAAATTATTAAAGAATTAAATGAATATTTGGAAGAGTTCAATCTTACTGAAATAGAAATCACAGAGAAGGATACTAAAATTAAGGTCTCAAAAAATATACGATCCAATATTAATCAGCCTTCAATGGTTACAAATAATTCACAAATTGAAAAAAATATTTTAGAAAATAACCAAAATATTAAAAATGGTATTGAAGTTACATCTCCAATTATTGGTACTGCTTATCATGCTCCTGAACCAGGGGCAAAAAAATTTGTTGAACTAGGTAAAAAAATTAAAAAAGGTGACACAATAATGATTGTTGAAGCAATGAAGACAATGAATCATGTGCCATCCTCATCTGATGGAGTTGTCAAAGAAATATGTATCGACGACGGACAACCTGTCGAATTTGGTCAAACTCTTATCGTTTTAGAATAAAATAATGTTTAAAAAAATTTTAATTGCTAACCGTGGGGAAATTGCAGTTAGAATCATTAGAGCTTGTAAAGAGTGGGGAATATCAACTGTTGCTGTCCACTCTGATGTTGATCGAGATAGTATGCACGTTAGACTTGCTGATGAGAGTGTATGTATTGGATCCCATCAACCTCAAAACAGTTACTTAAATATTCCTGCATTGATGTCAGCTATAGAATTAACCAATGCTGAAGCTGTTCATCCTGGTTATGGTTTTCTTTCAGAGAATGCAAGTTTTGCAAAAATACTCGAGGAAAATAAAATTAAATTTGTTGGAGCTTCTTCTGAATTAATTAGGATGATGGGAGATAAAATTCAAGCAAAAAAAATTGCAAAAGAAAATGGATTACCAGTTATTGAAGGTTCTGAGGGTGGTGTAAAAGATATAGCTCAAGCTAAGGCACTTTGTAAAAATATTGGTTTTCCTGTTTTAATTAAAGCCTCAGGTGGTGGTGGTGGAAAAGGAATGAAAATTGTTTACAAAGAAGAGGAATTTGAAACATTATTCTCTACCGCTAAATCAGAGGCACAAAAATATTTTGGAAATGACGAGGTTTACATTGAAAAATTTTTTCAAAATCCTAGGCATATTGAAGTACAAATTCTTGCTGGTAAGAATCGAGTTGTACATCTTCATGAAAGAGATTGTTCCGTACAAAGAAGGCATCAAAAACTTATTGAGGAAACACCTAGTCCTGTTTTAAACAACGAAATTAGAAAAGATCTTTTTGAAAAAACAGTAAATATGGTCAAAAAAATTGGTTATATGGGGGCTGGTACAGTCGAATTTATATATGAAGATGGTAAATTCTATTTTCTTGAGATGAATACTAGAGTTCAAGTAGAGCACCCAGTAACAGAGATGGTTACAGGAATTGATATTATCAAAGAGCAAATTTGGATTGCATTTTCAAACGAAACAGCTTTAAAGCAAAGTGATATCAATCCAAGAGGTCACGCAATCGAATGTAGAATTAATGCTGAAGATGCTAGTAAAAACTTTCAACCTTCTCCTGGTACTATTGGTATGTGTCATCAACCTTCTGGGTTCAGAACAAGAGTAGACGGAGCAATATACCAAGGTTATAAGGTAACTCCTTATTACGATAGTATGATTTGTAAGCTAATTTGTCATGGTCGAAATAGATCAGAGGCAATTCAAAGAATGAATAGATCTCTGGATGAATTTGTAATTGAAGGAATTATAACAACTATTCCTTTACATAAAAAACTGTTAAACCATAAAAAATTTATCGAGTCTGACTTTAATGTAGGATGGATTGACAAAGAAAAAATTATTTAATAACAGTTTACTAGCCAAATATCATAAACTGGATGGTCAAAAGGAGTTAAAGATGGGCTTGACGAGAACATCCATCCATTAAAAACAAAAACTTCATCATTATTTGAATTATTAAGATCGGTAACTTGCATATAAGCAGTAATTTCTGGATTATCATCAAATTCTGAATTTTTACATTTTAAACTTTTTATTGATAAGTCTTTAAAGGATACTAAATCACCATTTTTTAATTTCAAAAGTGTGTTTTTAGAGCTTATTTTATCCAGAATTTTAATGTCAGTATAAGTACCCTCCAAATTATTTTGTGAAAATACAATAGAAAATAAAGAAAAATAAACAAAAATTATTAAGTTTAATTTAAGACTATTCTTTCCAGCTTTTATATTTTTTTTTAACTCCATCTTTATTTTTATTGGGATAATATGCTTGATCAGTACCTGTCAAATTAGATTGATGAGGTTTTTGCCATTCATATTTTTCAAGAATATGCTTATTCTCTATTTTATTGGGAGTAAAATGCATCCACGAATACCACTCAACTGGAATTTTTGATGCATCAATTGTTTCAGCATATACAACCCACCTTTCCCCTTTTTTACTTTGATAGTATTTGTTACCCAGCTCATCTGTACCAACGAGTTTCCCATAAAAAATAGTTTTTAATCTAGTTCCAAATGTGTCTTGATTCCACCATATGAAAATTTTTTTTAAAAGTGTCAACATTATAATTTTTTATTTTTTCAATTAAAAATTGTAAAATTTAAATTAGACTAAAATTTGAATAAGTATATAAATTAAATGAATCATTATTCAAATTAATTTAAATTGAGGTTAAATGGCAAAATATCTAGTTGAAACCTATTATACATGTACATTCAAAGTTAATCATTACTTAGATGATATAAATGAAACAGAATTAAAAAATTTAGAAAAAAGAGATGACGGTAAATTTGAAGTTTTGGATGTTAAATTAGATAATAGAAAGACTAAAAGTCTAGACACTAAAAATAATACAATTGTAGATAATAAAAATGTTGAAATATTGAATAATAAAGAAAAATTAAACCCAATTAGCAAAGAAAAAGTAGTAACAAATCTTGGTAAAGCTTCGGAAAGAGGTGGAAAGAGATTTAGCATGCCTGATAGAAGAAAAGGCTATATTCAAAAAGCAACTATCGGGGACCATAAGGTTTATCTGCATACGGGTGAATATGAAGATGGTAAAATCGGAGAAATTTTCATCGATACTAGTAAAGAAGGTGAGCTAGTTAAGGCTCTAATGAATAATTTTGCAATTGCAGTGTCTCTTGGACTGCAATACGGAGTGCCTTTAGATGAGTTTATAAGTGCGTTTGTTGGAACAAAATTTGAGCCTTCAGGTAAAGTTTCAGGGAATGATAGAATATTAAGTGCTACATCTATATTGGATTATATTTTTAGGGAACTAGCTATATCTTATCAAAATAGAGAAGATCTTGCTCACACACCATCGATTGGTGGTAACGACACAAGTAGTTTAGAAGATCAAAATTCTGAAGATCAAAATCAATTACTAAAAATTGTTAAAGACATAACAAGCAAAGGATTTGTAAGAAATAATTATAAAAAAAATTTAGTAGATCTGTCTGATGTTAAAATAAGCTTAAAAGGAAAAAAATAATTTTTAGTTTTTAGTTTTTATTAAGAGATTTAATTCTTTCAATTGGTCCTGATTAATCTCTGAAGGTGCGTTCATCATTAAATCTTGAGCATTTTGGTTCATCGGAAACATAGTTACCTCTCTTATATTTTTCTCATCAGCTAAAAGCATTACAATCCTATCTATTCCAGGTGCTATTCCACCATGAGGAGGTGCACCATAACTTAAAGCGTTAATCATTCCACTAAATTCTTTATCTACCTCTGTTTTATTGTAACCTGCAATTGAAAAGAGTTTATACATAAGATCAGGTTTATGATTTCTTATTGCACCAGAAGACAACTCTATCCCATTACAAACTATATCATATTGGTAAGCAAGAATATCAAGAGGATTTTCAAAATCTTTGTCTTTTAATTCGCCTTGTGGCATTGAAAATGGATTATGACTAAATTTAATCTTATTTGTTAGTTCATCTTTTTCATACATAGGGTAATCAACTATCCAACAGAAAGCAAAAGTATTATTATCAATTAGATCTAAATCTTTTGCAATTTTATCCCTAGCTAGGGCTGTTATTTTTTCTAATTCATTTTGATTTCCACACGCTAAAAAAATACTATCCCCTACATTAGATTTAGTAATGTTCATTATTTCTAAAAGTGCCTCCTCAGAAAAAAATTTTCCTACTGGTCCTTTAGCTGAAATTTTATCATCTTTTTCAATAGTAAAGTATGCTAATCCTGAAGCACCTTGTTCTTTAGCCCATTTATCAATATTATCAAAAAAACTTCTTGGTTTATCTTTTGTTTTTTTAGTAGTGATAGATCTGACCTTAGATCCAGATCGTACTAGTTTTTTAAAAATATCAAATGAAACGTCCTCTCTATTAAATATTTCTGTAATATCATTTATAATAAGAGGGTTTCTTAAATCGGGTTTATCACTTCCATACTTTAGCATTGCTTCAGAGTAGGGTATCTTTGGAAAAACATCATGCAGTAATTTTTTATTGGAAAATTTTTTAAAAGTATTTACCATTAGTTTTTCTACAATATTGAATACATCTTCTTGTTCAACAAAAGACATTTCTAAGTCAAGTTGGTAGAATTCACCTGGACTCCTGTCAGCCCTAGCATCTTCATCTCTAAAACATGGAGCTATTTGAAAGTATTTGTCAAAACCAGATACCATTATTAATTGTTTAAATTGTTGTGGGGCTTGAGGTAAAGCATAAAATTTTCCTGGATTTAAACGACTGGGTACCAAAAAATCTCTAGCACCCTCAGGGCTAGAAGAAGTTAAAATTGGAGTCTGAAATTCTAAAAAGTCTAATTTTGTCATCTCACTTCTTAAAAAAGAAATAACTTTAGATCTTAAAATTATGTTTTCATGAATTTTTTTTCTTCTTAAATCTAAAAATCTATATTTTAATCTAATTTCTTCTGAATATTCTTGGTCACTGAAAACAGGCATTGGTAATTCTTTACAACTACCTAATATCTCATATTCAGATATTACAATTTCAATTTCACCAGTCTCAATATCTTTATTTTTAGTATCGTCTGAACGGTTTACAACCTTACCATTAACCTTAATTACAGTCTCTAATTGTGTCTTTTCTAATTCTGAAAAATTTTTATTTTCTTTATCAATTATACACTGCGTTATTCCATAATTATCTCGAAGGTCAATAAATAATAAATTGCCATGATCTCTTTTTTTATTTATCCAACCAGAAAGAGAGACATTTTTATTAACATCATTTTTTCTTAGCTCGTTACATTTATGTGTTCTGTACTTATTCAATTACTCTCCTAAAACCTCTTTTATAATTTTAAAGTCGATTGGCTTTTTTCTTTTTAAACTAATTTCGTCGATTTTATATATGAAATCAGATATTTTACCATAAGATCTACTTATCCTTTTAATTATAAAATCTATTAATTTTTTATCTATTGAGATCTGACGATCAGACAAATTTTTTAATATCAAAGCATACATCAAATCATCTTCTGGTTTTTCTATTACCGATAATAGAAAATTCTTAGCTCTTGAATTTAAATCACGAAGAGTAAAT
>CABXVD010000019.1 GCA_902515625.1 uncultured Pelagibacteraceae bacterium
AAAAAATATTTATAGTAAACAATATGCCCACATATGTGGCGACACCCTTACCACCTTTAAACTTTAACCAAATAGGGAAAACATGACCTAAAAAAGCACAAAGAGATGAAATATAAATTAATTCTGGATGGTTAATTTTTACATATAGTACAGGGAGTATAGCTTTCATAATATCTAACAAAAGGGTAGAATAGCCTATTAATTTATTGCCCGTTCTTAATGCATTTGTTGCACCTATATTGCCGGATCCAATTCCTCTTATATCTTTTTTTAAAAAAATTTTTGTTAGTATAAATCCAAATGGTATAGAACCCATTAGGTATGAGATTATACCTATAGTTAAAAATTCCATTTTTATACTTTAAATAATTCCTGACCTTTTACAAACGTATTGGTTACTTTTCCTTGCAATTTTTTATCCTCTATCGAGGTATTTTTTGATTTAGAGATTAAATTTTCTTTTTTAACGACCCAAGGTTTGTCTATATCAACAATACAAAAATCAGCTTCATTTCCAATAGATAAGTTTCCTTTATTTATATTTAATATTTTTGCAGGATTTGATGTCAATGCTTGAATTATAGTATCCAGTTTAATAGATCCATTATGATATAATTCTAAACTTAATGACAATAGCGTTTCAATACCTGATGCTCCCGTTGCAGCTTGAGAAAATGTTAGTCTTTTAGACTCTTCATCTTCAGGTTTATGGTCTGAAACGATTACATCAATCACACCATCTTTTAATCCTTGGACCAATGATTCTCTATCTTCTTCTTTTCTAAGAGGAGGGGATAATTTTAAAAAAGTTCTAAAATCACCAATGTCATTTTCATTTAGAGATAAATTATTTATTGAAACTCCTGATGTAAATTTTATATCTTCTTTTCTTTGCTTTATAATATCAACAGACTTTGATGAGGAAAGTTGTGAGATGTGATATCTGCACTTAACCTTTTCAAGCAATGTCAAATCTCTTTCAATTATAATTCTTTCAGCAATATCTGGTATTCCAGATAGTCCAAGCTTTGAGGCAATTATTCCAGAATTAATCATACCGTTTTCTGATAAATGCAAATCTTCAGCGTGTTGCATAATTAAACAACCCAGGTCTTTTGCTGAATTCATTATTCTGGTCATTAGTCTTGTATTTTGAATAGTTTTTACACCATCGGTAAATGCAATTATTCCTTTTTTGGCCAAAAGACCAAATTCGGTCATGTTAGTTCCTTCGATATTATGAGTTAAAGATGCGCAAGGAAAAATATTTATCTTAGATTTATCTCTTCCTCTTCTTTTTAAAAAATCAACAATAGAAACATTATCTATAATTGGATCTGTATTTGGCATAGTAACAACAGAAGTTACTCCACCAGATAAAGCAGCATTACTTAAAGTTCTAAAATTTTCTTTATATTCGTAACCTGGTTCACCTACAAACACTCTCATATCTACAAGACCAGGGAAGATATATTTTCCTTTTAAATCGATTGGTTTTTCTCGTGATGGAAGATTATTGTTGTTTACTTTTTTACCTATTGCTTCGATCTTTCCACTTTCATCAATAATTAATCCACCATTTTCATTTAATGAATTGTGAGGATCTATAATATTTGCATTTATAAAGTATTGTTTTTTCATTTATTCACAAAATATTTTTAAACATGCCATTCTTACAGCTACACCAAGTTCAACCTGTTCTTTAATAACACTCTTATTAATATCATCAGCTAACCTCGTATCAATTTCTATACCCCTGTTCATTGGACCTGGATGCATAATAAGGGCATCAGATTTTGCATGATCTAATTTGTCTGGTGTTAATCCATAATATTCATAATATTCTCTATTAGATGATAAGAAAGAACTGGTCATTCTTTCATTTTGCAATCTCAACATCATTACAATGTCACAATCTTTCAGTCCTTTTTTCATATCTGTAAAAGTATTAACCCCAAATTTTTCTATTTCTTTTGGCATCAAGTTTGTAGGGGCAACTATATTTACCTCAGCTCCAAGCATAGTTAACAAGTAAATATTTGATCTAGCTACACGTGAATGTAGAATATCTCCACATATTGCAATTTTTAATCCTTGGATTTTATCTTTTCTGTTAATTATTGTTAGTGCATCTAGTAACGCTTGGGTAGGATGTTCTCTGCGACCATCCCCAGCATTTAATACTACACAATTAACTTTTTGTGAAAGAAGATTGCAAGCCCCTGAGTCTTGATGTCTAATAACTATTATATCTGGATGCATCGCATTTAAAGTCATAGCAGTGTCAATTAGTGTTTCACCTTTTTTAATTGCTGAATTACCCATGTTCATTGACATCACATCAGCTCCTAATCTTTTTCCAGCTAATTCAAACGAGCTTTGAGTTCTAGTTGATGGTTCAAAAAAAAGATTTATTTGAGTTTTACCTCTTAAAACGTCAATTTTTTTGTTCTTACTTCTGTTTATAGATATAAAGGTTTGAGCTTCGTTAAGAATGATATTCACATCATTTACTGATAAATCTTGAATACCTAACAAATGTTTTTTAGAGATTTTAATAGCTTTATTGGTTTTAGATGCCATTAAAATTAACTCTATAACTATAATACAGTTAGTTGGCAAGCATTAATTATTTAAAAAATCTATTGCTCCTTGAAGTATGAATGCAGCAGCATTCTGATCTATATTTTTTTCTCTTTTAGTTACATTTATATCCAATTGACTAGATAAATTGAACGCACCTACCGTTGAGAGTCTTTCATCCCATAAACAAACGTCAATATCTAATTTCTTTTCAAGATTGTTAGAGACATCATGAGCAGACTGGGCAGATCTGCCTAAAGTTCCATCCATATTAATAGGATATCCTATTATAATTCCCTTAATACTATTTTCCTCAATAACCATTTTTAATTCGTTGATTAAATTATCTGTACTAGTTTTATTTATTGTTTTTAATGGTGTAGCTATAGATTGTTTTTCATCACAGATTGAAACACCAATTCTTTTAGAGCCAAGATCTAGACCAATTAATCTACATGTTTCTGACTGTTTTTTTTTAAACTCTTCTATAGTGATCATATTGTATAATTTAGACTTAAGTGATAGTTTGCGACATATTTAATTATCATATGAGTATCGATCTTAAAACAATAAAGCACATATCAAAATTATCAAGAATTTCTGTTGATGAAAAAAAAGCAGAGAAACTGGCAGGAGATTTAAATTCAATTTTTGAATTTATTGAAAAACTTAATGAATTAAAGACAGATAATGTTCAACCTTTAACTTCGGTTGCAGAAACAACATTAAAGTTAAGAGATGATGAGGTAAAAAGTAAAAATTTAAGAGAGCAAATAATTAAAAACTCTCCTCAGGAAAATGAGGATTATTTTGTTGTGCCAAAGGTGATTGAATAATGTCTGATATTACAAAACAATCACTTTCAGAATTAATTAAAAATATTAAAGATAAAAAACTTTCATCTACTGAAGTTACAAAAGCATTTGTAGAAAGGTCTGAAAAATCTAAAGAGTTAAATGCCTATGTAACAGAAGACTTTTCAGCTGCAATTGATAAAGCTAAAAAGTTTGATGAAAACCCTAATTTAGATTTAAAATTACCTGGTATACCAATGGCTGTTAAAGATCTATTTTGTACAAAAAATGTTAAAACTACTGCAGGGAGTAAAATTTTGAATAATTTCATTCCAACTTATGAGTCCACAGTTACTCAAAATATTTGGAATGAGGGAGCTATTCTTCTTGGAAAATTAAATTGTGATGAGTTTGCTATGGGATCTTCTAATGAAACAAGTTTTTTTGGTTGTGTGCAGAACCCAATTGATAAAGATTTAGTTCCTGGTGGATCCTCAGGTGGCTCTTCCTCAGCTGTTGCAGCACAATTAACACCAATTACGATAGGAACAGATACTGGTGGTTCAATTAGACAACCTGCATCATTCACAGGCATCGTTGGTTTAAAACCAACTTATGGAAGTTGTTCAAGATATGGAATTGTAGCATTTGCATCTTCTTTAGATCAAGCAGGACCAATGGCTCAAAACGTAAGAGATTGTGCTTTATTACACGAAGTCATTAGTTCTTATGACGAAAAAGACTCTACCTCCATAGATTTCAAGAGAAACAATTACGTTAAGGAATTAACTAATAATATCAAAGGAAAAAAAATAGGAATACCTAAAGAGTATAGAGTTGATGCGATGCCCAAGGAAATAGAAGATCTTTGGAAGAAAGGTATTGATTATGCAAAAGATTGTGGTGCAGAAATTATAGACATTTCACTACCTCACACTAATTATGCTCTACCCACTTATTATATTGTAGCTCCTGCGGAAGCTTCATCTAATCTTGCGCGATATGATGGTGTTAAATATGGATTTAGAGCTGATGGAGAAAATTTGATAGATATGTATGAAAAAACTAGATCTGAAGGTTTTGGAGCAGAAGTTCAAAGAAGAATAATGATTGGGACCTATGTTTTATCATCAGGATATTACGATGCATATTATCTTAAGGCTCAAAAAGTAAGAAAGCTTATTAAAAATGATTTTGATGAAGCTTATAAAAAAGTTGATGCTATATTAACTCCATCAACTCCAAGTTCAGCGTTCAAAATTGGCGAAAAAACAAATGATCCTGTTTCGATGTATTTAAACGATATTTTTACAGTTCCAGTAAATTTAGCAGGTTTGCCTGGAATTTCGATACCTGCTGGTCATGATGCAAAGGGCTATCCTTTAGGACTACAAATAATTGGAAAAGCATTTGATGAACAAAATTTATTAAACATCGCATATGCAATGGAAGAAAAAATTAATTTTAAAAATAAAATTACTGATTGGTGGATAAAATGAGTAAGGATAAATCAGAGTATCTAATCAATAGAAAAGATAATCAATATGAAGTTGTAATAGGCTTAGAGGTTCATGCTCAAGTTACTTCAGAATCAAAGTTATTTTCAACATCATCAACTAAATTTGGTGCAGAACCCAATACTCAGGTAAGTTTAGTAGATGCTGCTTTGCCAGGCATGCTGCCAGTTATAAATGAATATTGTGTAAAACAGGCAATAAAAACTGGTATAGGATTAAAAGCCAAAATAAATAAACGATCTGTTTTTGATAGAAAAAATTACTTTTATGCAGATCTACCTCAAGGATATCAAATATCTCAATTTAAAGATCCAATTGTAGGTGAGGGAAAGGTTATTTTAGATATGCCAGATGGTCAAAAAGAGGTTGGTATTGAAAGATTACATTTAGAGCAAGACGCTGGTAAAAGCATACATGATTTAGACCCAAAAAACACATTTGTTGATCTGAATAGATCAGGTGTAGCCTTAATGGAAATTGTTAGTAAACCAGATTTAAGATCACCAGATGAAGTAAATGCTTATGTAAAAAAATTAAGATCAATAATGAGATACCTTGGAACGTGTGATGGGAATATGCAAGAGGGTTCATTAAGAGCTGATGTGAATGTTTCTGTTAGAAAGAAAGGATCCAAAGTATTTGGAACTAGATGTGAAATTAAAAATGTAAACTCAATAAAATTTATGCAAATGGCTATTGAATACGAAGCTAATAGACAAGTAGATCTTATCGAAGAAGGTCAATCTATTGATCAAGAGACTAGACTTTTTGATACTAAAAAGAATGAGACAAGATCAATGCGATCAAAAGAAGATGCACATGACTATAGATATTTTCCTGATCCAGATCTTTTGCCTCTAGAAGTTTCAGATGATTTTATAGAAAAGTTAAAATTAGAAATTCCAGAGTTACCTGATGAAAAGAAAAAAAGATTTATTGAAAAATTCAAACTCTCTCCTTATGAGGCAACCATTTTAGTTTCAGATAATGAAACCTCTAATTATTTTGAAAATGTAATAAAAAAATCAGATGTGAAACTTGCTACTAACTGGATAATTGGTGAGTTGTTTGCTGCTTTAAATGAAAAGAATCTAGAAATCACTGAAAGCCCCATTAGTGCAGGTAATTTATCAAAATTAATAAATTTAATTAAAGATGGAACTATTTCTGGAAAAATAGCTAAAACTGTTTTTGAAAACATGATGGAGGGTGATAAAGACCCAAAAAAAATAGTCGAAGAAAAAGGATTAAAACAAGAAAGTGATCCTAAAGCTCTAGAAGCACTAATTGATAAAGTTATTGATGATAACCGAGAAAAAGCCAATGAATATAAATCAGGAAAAGTCAAATTATTTGGTTTTTTTGTTGGACAAGTAATGAAAGTATCAGGTGGAAAAGCCAACCCTCAATTAGTAAATGAGATTTTAAAGAAGAAACTTTAAAGTTTATGGGTTCAGACCTTAATATTACACAAGAGCTGCAAGATTATATTTTAGAACATGGACTTAATCTTCACCCAGTTCAAAAAGAAATAATTGAGTATAATACATCACTTGGTGACATAAAAAGAATGCAGATATCAATCTCACAAACTCAGTTACTTCATTTAATTATTAAAGTTTCTAATATAAAAAAAGTATTAGAAATTGGCACATTTACAGGTTTAAGTACTTTATCTATGTCACTAGCATTACCTGATGATGGTAAAATAATTGCCTTAGATAAAAATGAGCAAACAAATAAAGTTGCTATTAATTTTTTTAAAAAAGCAAAACAAGATCATAAAATTACAACTTTAATTAAACCAGCTCTAGAGAGTTTAGAAGAAATTGAAGAAAAATTTGAACTCATATTTATAGATGCCGATAAAAGAAACTATAAAGAATACTATGAAAGATCATTGAGTTTGCTTGAGACAAGTGGCTTAATTATAATTGATAATGTCCTTTGGTATGGAGAAGTGGCAAAGAAAAACAAACATGACAAAATTACTAAAACCATCAAAAACTTTAACGAATTTGTCTCTAACGATAAAAGAGTAGAGAAAACCATAATTCCTCTAGGGGATGGAATGACTATATGTAGGAAATTGTAATGTTCGAAGTATTTGGTTTCTATAGGTTTTTAAATATTAAGTATTTAAAAAAAAATAAGAGATTGATAAATGAAGTTTTAATAAAAAATAATATTCGAGGAACAGTAATAATTTCAAAAGAAGGCGTAAATGGTACTATTTCTGGTAAAGTACCAGATATTAAAACTACTATTAATAAGTTAAAAAAAATTTTAAAATTTAAAGATTTTAATAGTTTCAATAAATCAAAAAGCTTGTTTCAACCGTTTCATAAACCTAGAGTGAAAATTAAGACTGAAGTTGTTCCTATGAACTTAAAACTTAGTCAAATGATTAAAAAAAAAGACAGTCATGTTGACCCAAACAAATGGAATAAATTAATAAGGAATAAAAAAACACTTGTTATTGATGCAAGAAAACCATTTGAATATGATGTTGGTACTTTTAAAGGTTCTACGAATCCAAATATTGATAACTTTAGGGATTTTCCAAAATATTTAAAAAAACTTAAAAAAAATCAACCTATCGCAATGTTTTGTACTGGTGGAATTCGTTGTGAAAAAGCTTCAGTTTATCTAGAAAAAAAAGGTTTTAGTAATGTGTATCAATTAAAAGGTGGTATTTTAAATTATTTAAAAAAGACAAATCAAAAAAAAAGTTTATGGAAAGGTGAATGTTTTGTTTTTGATAACAGAGTTAGTTTAAAACATGGTTTAAAATCTGGTTCTTACTCAATTTGTAGTGGTTGCAGAAAACCAATTTCTCCACAGATTAAAAATTCAAAAAAATATGAAGAAGGCGTTTCATGTCCAAATTGTCACGATAAATTAACAGATCAACAAAAAACAAGATTTAGAATGAGGCAAAAGCAAATTAACCTTGCTAAAAAAGTTGGAAAAAGACATATCTTCCAAAAAGAATATTAATAACATTTAACAAACTAGATGAATTTATTAAAAGATGAGGTTTCAACTTTAGTCAGAAAGCTTGCAATACCAGCTAGTATAGGAACGCTTTTTCAAACCCTGTATACAATAGTTGATACCTTTTATGCTGGAAAAATATCTCCCGAAGCACTTTCTGCTTTAAGTAAGTCATTTCCAATTTTCTTTATAATAATTGCTACATCTATTGGTGTTACAGTAGCTGGTACATCTTTGATTGGTAGCAGTATTGGAGAGAAAAATGAAAAAAATGTTTTAGGTTATTTTGTAAACGTTATTTTCTATGCAATAATTATTTCGTTAATCGTATCAATACTTGGTTTTACATTTGGTGAAAAAGTATTTCTATTAATGAATTCAACGACAGAGGTTACCAGTCTAGGACTAAAATATATAAATATAATTTTTTTAGGTACAATATTGTTTATTTTAGTTGTAGCACTAAATTCTTTTTTACATGCTGAAGGAGACACAGTAACATACAGAAATGCTTTAATTTTATCCTTTTTTCTGAATATAATCTTAAATCCTATTTTTATTTTTGGTTTTTTATTTATACCAGCTTTAGGAATATCAGGAATTGGAGTAGCAACTCTAATTGCTCAATTTGTTTCCCTTTTAATTGTACTTAGAAAAATTCTAACTAATGAAAGAATAAAGAAAATTACTTTTAGTTATTTTAAAGTAAAATATTTTTTTCTAAAAAATATTTTCTTTCAATCTATGCCAATAACAGTTGCTATTTTAGGATACTCAGTAGCTGCTGCTATTGTTTTTACTTATGTTGGTTTTTCTAGCGAATATGCAGTAGCAGGTTATGGGTCTGCAACTAGAATTGAACAGGTTGTTTTACTTCCTATTTTAGGAATAAATACAGCAATTATTTCTATAATTGCTCAAAATATTGGAGCTAAATATTATAAGCGAGTTGAACAATCATATTTTACATCAGTAAAATACGGTTTGTATTTAATGTTATTCTCAGGTGTTCTTGTATATTTAAGTGCTGACATAGTTCCAAAATTCTTCTCTACTAATTCTGAAGTAATCGCATATGGTTCTATGTACTTGAAAATATCAGCCTTTATCTTACCAGCATATCCAATTTTTTTTCTTTCAAATGGTTTTTTTATGGCTTTAAAAAAATCAGAAAAAGCAATGTTAAATAATATTATAAGAAACGTTATAGTACCCATATTGTCATTTCATATTGCAAGATATATTAATGCAGATTTCAAAACATTCTTTTATATTTGGGCTACATTTCAATGGTCGATATCAATTATTTTATTCTTTTACGTTAAATATTATATAAAAAATAAATTAGTCATCACATAATTTGATCTAAATATCCTAAAGATGTTTTTTACCAAAAAAAAAGTTTTAATAATGATTATAATTTGTTTAGTTGTTTTTATATTTACTTACAATGATGTTAAGTCAGAAGAAATTAAGGAAATTACTGGTTTTGCAAAAATTATTGACGGAGATACAATTAAAATAAGTAATAAAAAAATTAGGTTACATGGAATAGATGCTCCAGAAAAAAAACAAACATGTAAAAAGCCTTACCTAATAATTGGTATTTTTTCGTTCACCAAGAACTACTTATGTGGACAAGTTTCTACTATTAAATTAACTAAAAAAATAAATAATCAAATTATAAAATGTAAGATAAAGGATGTTGACAGATATAATAGGCTTATTGGAGAATGTTATAAAAGAAACGAAAATCTTAATTCTTGGTTAGTATCAAATGGTTATGCAGTAGCTTATAGAAAGTATTCTAAAAAATACATTTCAGACGAAATAAACGCAAAAAATAATAAACTTGGTATTTGGCAGGGCAAATTTGAAATGCCATGGAATTTTAGAAGAAAAAATTAAATTTATAATCTCGAAGCACTGTCATTAATCCAGGACCAAAGATGTTGAGCAAAAGACCTTCTTACAAATAAATTAACAATTTGATCTCCCTTATTGTGAACTATAACATCTATATGATTTAAAATTGTTTGCACAGATGAACCTTTTTTATCTTTAAATTCACTAAAATTGAATGGACTTCCTGCAGAAAATATTTCGTAGATATTTTTCCCTTTGATTTCTAATTGAACAAATTGATCTGTAACATCAATTACGGCACCTAAATTTGATTTGGAAATATCATTAAAAAGTATTTCATTTAACTTATATTCATTTGTATCTTTTTTCACCTCATCGTTAGTAACTATCATCCATTCATCTGGGCTAAGCCAAATAGCGGTTAATTTATCACTGATTGTTGAGGTGTTAGCCTCTGTTGGAAGTAGCATATTTAGATTTTTACCTATATTAGTAAAAAATTCTCTTTTTTTACCTCTTAAATTTAATTTCATTATAGCTGAAATTTCTTTAACAACGATACCATTGTAGTTAATTTCTCCATTTGTTGCTGTTTTGTAATTAAGCATTTAACCTCTCATTTTTCTCATCAAAAAAAACTGGATTAGCTACTGTGACACTAATATTTTTATTTTCCATTGGAATGAAAAGTTTTTTACCCATCATATTTTTTCCATCTTTGACAACAGCTAATGCAATTGATTTATTAAGATTTGGGCTGAAATAACTTGACGTTACATGACCAAGCATTTCAACTGGTTTTTTATTTAGTTCAGAAACTATTTGAGCACCTTCTTCTAAAACAATATTTGGATCTTCTGTCAATAAACCTACTAATTGTTTTCTATTTTCTTTCATTGTGTCAGATCTATAAAGTGATCTTTTTCCTATAAAATCATATTTTTTCTTACTTACAATCCAGTCCATTTGAAGATCAATAGGGGTCATTGTTCCATCAGTATCTTGACCTACAATTATAAAACCTTTTTCTGCTCTTAATAAATGCATTGTCTCTGTTCCATAGGGAGTAATATTAAATTCTTTACCTGCTTCTAGACATTTTTCCCATAAAGCCTCACCATAACTCGCTGGAGCATTAATTTCGTAACTCTGCTCACCTGTAAAACTTATTCTCATTACTCTACATTTGATTTTATTGATTATTAATTCTTTAAAAGACATATGTGGAAAATTTTTGTCTGATAAATCTAACTCAGGAATAATTTTATTTAAAATTTTTTTACTATTAGGTCCACATAAGCTAGCTGTTGCAAAATGATCTGTGACAGAAGTTAAATATACGTCAAGCTCTGGCCATTCAGTCTGAAGGTAATCTTCAAGTTTAGCTAAAACATTTGCAGCACCACCTGTTGTAGTAGTCATAATATAATGATTTTCATCTAGTCTTGTTGTTACACCATCATCGTAAACCATACCGTCTTCATTAAGCATCAATCCGTATCTGCATTTACCAATAGCAAGTTTTGACCATGCGTTAGTATAAATTCTATTTAAAAATTCAGACGCATCACTTCCCTGAATATCAATTTTTCCTAAAGTAGAAGCATCTAATATTCCAGCACTCTGTCTAGCTGCTTTACTTTCCCTTTGTACGGCTTGATGCATTGTTTCACCTTCCTTAGGGTAATACCAAGATCTTTTCCACTGACCAACATTCTCAAATTTAGCTTTATTTTTTATGTGCCAATCATTCATAGGTGTTCTTCGAAATGTATCAAAAAATTCTCCTACATTTCTTCCAACAATAGTTCCAAATGTTAAAGGAGTATATGGTGGCCTAAAAGTTGTCGTCCCCAATTCTCCCATTTTTACACCTGCTGTATCTGCAATGATTCCTAAGGCATGCATATTTCCAAGTTTACCTTGGTCAGTACCCATTCCTGTTGTTGTATATCTTTTAACATGCTCGATTGATCTAAAACCCTCTCTTAATGCGAGTTTTATGTCTTTTGCAGTAGCATCATTTTGATAATCTACAAAAGGCTTAGTTTTACCAATACTCTGATCAGAGGGTAAAAGCCAAATATTTCTTTTTGAAGTTTCATGATCATTTTCTAAAGCAATACCTTCAAAATCAGTTTTATCGATGTTTAAAAAATTTTTTAATTTATAATTTAAATTTGTAATTATTTCTTCTAGTTCAAAGTCACCCCCACAGGAACCAACACTAATTTGTTCTGGATTATCGGTTTTAGGAATAAAAATTTTTCGTTCTTCATCAAAAGTTAGTTTACTTCCA
>CABXVD010000020.1 GCA_902515625.1 uncultured Pelagibacteraceae bacterium
AAAAACCTTGATTTTACTGATGTTTTGAGGAAATTATTAGATGAAAATGCAATTTTAGTGATTAATAAATCAGATCTTTTAAAAAAAGATATAGATCTAGAAATTAAAAAAATAGATCACGTTTTAATTTCAATAAAAGAAAATACGAATATTGAAAAATTAATATTGAAAATAAAAAATAATTTAAAAAATAAATTTATTACAAGTGATGATATTTTGATAACTAGAGAGCGTCACAGACAACATCTGCAACAATGCTTAGATCATTTAAAAAACTTTAATCAAAAAAAAGAAATTGCAGATTTTGATAAAGCAGCTGAAGATTTAAGATTAGCAACTCGGCACCTTGGAATGATTGTTGGAAAAGTTGATGTTGAGGAGATATTAGGCAGTATTTTCAACGATTTTTGCATAGGCAAATAATAATCAATTTATCTCGATTTTTTGCCACTTTTTTCTAAAAATCGTTCTTATTTAACATTTATTCGCTAAAAGCAAGAGGTATCTTGTAAATAAATTAATCAGCTATAAGTTTAGCTCATGAAAAATGATTTATCTTTTGATGTAGTAGTAATTGGTGGTGGACATGCAGGTTGTGAAGCTGCAACATCTTCTGCGCGTTTAGGAGTTAACACTGCTTTATTTACACACAAGATTGAAACAATTGGTGAGATGTCGTGTAATCCAGCAATTGGCGGTTTAGGTAAAGGTCATCTAGTTAGAGAAATAGATGCCTTAGATGGTGTTATGGGTGAGATTGCTGATAAGTCAGGAATACAGTTTAGGTTGTTAAATAGAAGTAGAGGTCCTGCTGTTCGTGGACCAAGAACACAGTCAGACAGATCATTGTACCGTAAATATATGCAAGAAAAACTTATAAACTATTGTAATTTAAGCATTTTTTCTGATCCTATTATTAAGTTTATTTTCAACAAAAACAGTATAAGTGGTTTTGAAACTAAAAAAGGTAAAAAAGTTATATGTAGCAAGTTAATACTAACAACGGGTACTTTTTTAAATGGTTTGATACACATAGGTGATAAAAAAACACCTGCAGGAAGATATGATGAGAAACCTTCCACAGGTTTAAGTGAACAATTACAAAAATACGAATTCAAAATTGGAAGATTAAAAACTGGAACCCCTCCTCGATTAGATTCAAGAACTATTAATTATAAAAATTTAGAAGAACAGTTTGCAGATCATGATCCTTATTTTTTTTCTTTTCTAACTAAAAAAAATATAAACAAACAAGTATCATGTAGGATGACTTACACTAATCATAAGGTGCATAAAATTATAGAAAAAAATTTATCGAAAAGCGCTATGTACTCAGGTAGTATAAAGGGTGTTGGGCCAAGATACTGTCCATCTATAGAGGATAAAATAGTAAAATTTTCTGATAAAGGACGACATCAGATATTTTTGGAGCCAGAAGGACTAAATGATCATACTATTTACCCAAATGGTATCTCCACATCACTTCCCAGTGAAGTACAGCAAGAAATATGTAACAATATCAATGGTTTAGAAAATGTAAAAATTATTAGGCCTGGATACGCTATAGAATATGACTATGTAGACCCAAGAGAGCTTTTTCTTACCCTTGAGACAAAAAAAATTAATAATCTTTACCTAGCTGGGCAAATTAATGGAACTACTGGTTATGAGGAAGCTGCATCACAAGGACTTATTGCTGGAATAAATGCTGCATTATCTATCAAGGGACAAGAACCTTTTATACTAGATAGATCTGATGCATATATAGGAGTAATGATTGATGATTTAGTGACAAAAGGCGTCGCTGAACCCTATAGAATGTTTACTTCTAGAGCAGAATATAGATTAAGCTTAAGAGCAGATAATGCTGATCAAAGATTGACTAAGAAAGGCATTGAAATTGGATTAATTGGAAATAAAAGAAAGGAAATATATTTAGATAAATCTCAAAAATTAAAGAATATTTCTGATAAAATGTTTAAATCTCTTATATCTCCAAATAAAGCTGACGGTTATGGTATAAAGATAGCTAAAGACGGAATTTTAAGGTCTTCGAATGAAATTTTAACTCAAAAAGGTGTTGATATGCTTAAAATAAGAGAAATTTGGAGAGATATACCCTATTATGACAGAGAAATAGATGAGCAGATAGAAATAAATGCCCATTATAGGGGTTATTTAAAAAAGCAAAAAGCTGACATTCTGGCTTTTAAAAGAGACGAAAACCTAATAATTCCTGAAAAAATTGATTATGACAAGCTTTCAGGACTATCAAATGAGGTAAAGGCAAAATTTAACCAAATTAAGCCTAAAACTATGGGTCAGGCCCTAAGAATTGATGGAATTACTCCTGCGGCTGTATATATTTTGTTGTCACATGTAAAAAGAAAGTCTATTAAGCATATAGCTTAATGGATCAAGAAATTATAAATTCTTACTCAAAACTTTTAGGGCTAAATGTTTCACGTGAAACATTTTCAGACTTTGAAAGCTATATATCAATGATCTTAGAAAAAAATGAAAAAATTAACTTAATTAGTGATAAATTTAGTGAAAAAAACGACATAATTGAGCGTCATATTATTGATTCTGCGCAAATTATTGATATTGTTGACTTTAATAGTAATACAACTACAGATATAGGCTCAGGTAGTGGAATGCCGGGTATAATCATAGCAATTCTACTAAAAAGCCTTAAAAAAGATATAAAAGTCAAGCTTTATGAAAAAAGCTACCATAAAAGCCATTTTCTTAGAGATGTCTCTACAAAATTAAATCTAAAAACAGAAATAATACAAAAAAATATTTTTGAAGAAAAAAAATTAGAAACAGGAACAATAATGTCTAGAGCATTTAAACCGATGCCAGTAGTTTTAGATTTAGTGAATGAAAATTTTTCTAATTTTTCAAATATAATTTTTTTTATGGGCAAGAGTGGAAGAGAAATTTTTCAAAATACTTTAAAAGATTGGGAGTTAGATTATTCTGAAAAAAAAAGTTTAACCAGCGAAGAATCTTTTTTAGTAAATGTGAAAAAAATTAAAAAAAAAATTAAAAAAAATTAAATGCAAATTATTTCAGTCATAAATCAAAAGGGTGGGGTTGGTAAAACAACTTCAGCAATTAATTTAGCGGCAGGTCTATCTCAACAGAACAAGAAAATTCTAGTTTTAGACTTAGACCCACAGGGAAATGCAACTACTGGCCTTGGATTATCAAATATGGATAATTCTTCAGAGACAATTTATGGGGTTCTTAATGGAACTAAAGAAATAAGTGATGTAATTAAAAAGACGCAGTTTGAAAATCTTGATATAATAACGTCTAACGTAGATTTATCTGGTCTTGAGGTGGAGACGGCTGATGACAGCAACAGAGCTTTCTTATTAAAAGTAAAATTAACCGCATATTTAAACAATTCTGGAGGTATATATGACTACATTTTGATAGATTGTCCACCATCTCTAAGCTTACTGACTGTAATGGCTCTGGTAAGCTCAAACTCACTTCTAGTCCCACTTCAAACAGAGTTTTTTGCTTTAGAGGGCTTAACACAGTTAATAAAAACTATTGAGAGAATAAAGGTAAGTCTTAACCCTGAGTTGAATATTAGAGGAATACTATTAACGATGTATGATAAAAGAAATAAGCTGTCATCTCAAGTTGAAAAAGAGGCCAGAGATTATTTTAATGAAAAAGTTTATTCTACAGTAATTCCGAGGAACGTTAGACTGTCAGAGGCACCCTCACACGGAATGCCTGTTCTGATATATGACAAGACTTGCCCAGGTAGTAAAGCATATTTTAGTTTTACAGATGAATTTTTAAATCAAGAAACAACAATGGGGAGCGCTGCTTAATGGATTCTAATAAAATTAAAAAAGGACTTGGTAGAGGCCTGTCATCTTTAATTGGTGAAACTAAAGTCGAGATTCAAAAGAATAAGCTAGGTATTAGTGATCTTGTGCCTAATAAATATCAGCCTAGAAAAATATTTAATGAGAATAATTTAAACGAACTATCTAATTCGATTAAAGAAAGAGGAATTTTACAACCGATCATCGTTCGAAAATCTAATGACGATATATCAAAATTTGAAATAATTGCAGGAGAGAGAAGGTGGCTTGCGGCTCAAAAGGCAGGTCTGCATGACGTGCCAGTGGTGATAACTGAAGCAGACGATTTAAAATCATTGGAATTTGCAATAGTCGAAAATGTCCAAAGAAATGATTTAAATCCACTAGAAGAAGCTCAAGGATATAAAAAACTTATAGATGAATTCTCATATGATCAAGAAAAAGTCTCTAAATTTATAGGTAAAAGTCGTAGCTATATTGCTAACGCACTTAGACTTTTGTCTCTACCAGTTGATGTGGTTAAATTAATAGAAAACCAAAAATTATCAGCTGGTCATGCAAAAATTTTAGTTGGATTAGAAAATGCTAGTTTTGTATGTAGAAAAATAATCGAAAATAAACTTTCAGTTAGGCAGGCTGAAAATTTTGTTAAATTATTTAAAAATAAAAGACAAAAACCAAGTAATTTAAAAGATGCAAATATAATGCATTTAGAAATGTCAATAGTAAATAAAGTTGGTTTAAATGTTGAAATTAAAAATAAAAAAAACAATAAAGGTAAAATTACTTTTGAGTATAAAGACCTGGATCAGCTTAATAAAATTATAGATATAATTAAACTTAATTACTAGTTATTGATAATGATTGCTCTAGTATAAAATTGGTAATTAAATTTATTGGATTAGTAGCATTTTTTTTAATTAACAATTCAAGTTCGTTTATGCGGTAGATTAGTAATTTGATATTTTCTGGTGTCCATTTAAAAATTTGTTGTTTAATAATTTCCTTATCTTTCCAAAAAATTGGTGGTTTTGCAGATGATATAGTCAAATCTATACTTTTGTTATCATGGTAGTTTTGTGACAGAATCAAAATTCTTTTCGATTTATTTAAAAAAGTTCTTGTTAAAAGGATGCAGTCTTCGTTGGAAAAATTATTTTCATTTAAAATGTTAAGTGTTCTAGTTTTATTTTTAGCTAAGCAATTGTCAACAAGTTCTGAAATACTGTAATCTTCATATAAACTTAATAATCTTGAAATAATTTCAGAATTAATTTTTTTTCCATTTTTGCAATAATTTTCAATTTTTCTTAGGTCATTAAATAAATTTTCCCTATCACCATTACATTTTTTTATAACACTATTAATATTAGATGGAGAAATTGATATGTTTTTTCCTTTTAAAAATTCATAAGCTAATTTGGAGAGGGTTTGTTCATTATCTGGGTAAAAGGGTACACAAATAAATTGATTATCTTTCTCAAAAAGTATTCTCAACTTTGACTTTTTTTCTAAGTTCTCAGCATTTAATATTATTGTGGTGTCCTCTAAATTTTTGTCATTTATTTCTTTAACAATATTTACAATTTTGTCTGATACCCGTTTTATAATTATTATTTTTTTTGGCTCAAACAGTGATTTATTCATTATTTTTTCTAAAAATTCATTTTGGTTATTTAGGATTTCTTTCTCCTCATAGGTTAAAACTTTATCATTAAAATCAATTAAATTATTTATTACTTGATTTTTAAGGCCTTCATTTTTTCCATAAAGTAAAATTAAATTTGTATGAGTTAAATTATTTTTCTTAATTTCAAAAAATTTTATAATCATTTTTTTTCACGAATACTTAAAATAATTTTTTCAATAGCTCTTTCTGCAAAATTTCTTTTCACAATTTTAATATAATTATTTTCTTCAATGGTATCGTCTATTTTATCAATATTAAATTCGTCTTTGAATACAATTTTTGTAGAGTAATTATCTGAATTAATTTCAAAAATAACATTCACTTTAAGATTATATTTTGTTGCTGCACCTTTTGTATCTTTAGTTAAAATTATTTTTTCATAAGTGCTGTCATAACTAATTATTATTTTTTCAACTCCTTTCCTATTTCGATCGTATCTTTTTATCTGCGATCTAATTTCGTTGTTAAAATCTCTGTCGCCACTAGTTTCATCTACAATTAAATCAAATTCTAAATTTTTAAATCCAGCGTATTGAGGAGTAAAACCACAGCTATAAATAAAAAAGCTTAAAATAATCAAAAATGATATGGCTCTTTTATTCATTCTTTATGTTATTATATTAATTAATCTATTTGGAACAAAAATTTTCTTTTTAATTCTTTTTTCAGAAAAGTACTTTTTTAAACTTTTATTTTGTTGGACAATTTTAAATAACTCTTCATCTAAAATATCACGTTTTGCCTCTATAATTGCTCTTTTTTTACCATTAACTTGAATTACATAGGGTATAATATCTTCAATTAATAATCTCTCATCATATTCAGGCCATTCACTAAGATTATAATTTAATTTTTTTAAGCATTCATTTGCAAAATGTGGAATTATTGGAAGCATTGTTACTAATATTTTACTAAAATTTTCAATTAAAGTTTTTTTTGTATATTTCTTATCTAATTCTTTTGAGAAAAAATTCTGCATTTCATGCAAATTAGCAATTAGTATATTATAACTAAAGTTATTAAGACCATCTGTCATTTTTTTTAAATATTTATTTGTGAATTTAATCAAATTAATTCCTTCATCTTCTTTATGATTCTGTTCTATTTCCTGAATAACTCTCTCGTTTAAAGACCATAGTTTTTGAATAAATTTATAAGAGGAGGCAATTCCTTCGTCTGACCACTGAACATCTTTTTCTGGTGGACTATCTGATAAAATAAATAATCTTGCTGAATCTGCTCCATACATTTCAATTATTTTTTCTGGATCAATTGTGTTTTTTTTTGATTTTGACATTGATTCTGACGGCCCTATTTTGATCTCTTCAGTTTGATTCTCTTTTAATACTTTTTTTCCATTTTTAATTTCAATCTCATCTGGGCTTATCCAATTATTATTTTTATCTCTATAGGTTTCATGACAAACCATTCCTTGTGTAAACAGTCCTTCAAATGGTTCAAGGATATTAAAATCAGAATTTTCATGTGCTAAAGCTTGCATAAAAAATCTTGAATAAAGTAGATGTAAAATTGCATGCTCTACACCTCCAATATATTGGTCGACTGGCATCCAATAATCGATCTCATCTTTATTAAATCCATAATCTTTATTATTTGGAGAACAAAATCTCAAGTAATACCAAGATGAGCAAACAAAAGTGTCCAATGTATCAGTTTCTCTAGTATATTTTTTACCGTCTATCTCTAGTTCTCTCCAATTTGTTTGATGATCTAGAGGATTACCTTTAACATTTAAATTAATATTTTCTGGAAGTTTTACAGGAAGACTTTCCTTGGACACAGGATACACTTTACCTTTTTCATCATACAAAACAGGAATTGGACAGCCCCAGTATCTTTGCCTGGAAACACCCCAGTCCTTTATCCTAAAATTTATCTTTTTTTTGCCTATTCCTTTTTTCTCTAAAATTGAAATTGTGTCCAGCACTGAATTATCAGGAGCACTTAATCCATTTAAAAATTCAGAATTTATAATTATACCTGGACCCGGATAGGCTTCTTTATTCACTTTGAAAGTATCATCTTGATTATCTGGTCGCACAACAGTTTTAATTTCAAGATTATATTTTTTAGCAAAATCAAAATCTCTTTGATCATGTGCAGGACATCCAAAAACAGCTCCGAAGCCATAATCCATCAGAACAAAGTTAGCAAAATAAACAGGAACTTTTTGCTCAGGGTTAAGAGGGTTTGACGCCAAAAGCTCAGTTTTGAATCCAATTTTTTCTCCAACAGCAATTGCTTCCTCTGTAGTTCCAGTTTTTGAGCATTCTTCTTTGAATTTTATAAAATTCTTATCATCTTTATAATAATTAGAAATTTCGTGATCAATGGATAAGGCTAAGAAAGAAAAACCAAATAAAGTATCAGGCCTTGTAGTAAAACATTTAATGTTTTTAATTGGTAAATTTCCTTCAGTTTTAAAGTTTATTTCGCAACCAAATGATTTCCCAATCCAGTTTTTCTGCATGATTTTAACCTTATTTGGCCATTGGTCCAATGTGTCTAGTCCGTCTAATAAATCTTGTGAAAATTTTGAAATATTAAAAAACCATTGGTTTAGTTTTTTTCTTTCTACTATTGCACCGGACCTCCAACCTTTTCCGTCTATAACTTGTTCGTTCGCAAGCACAGTTTCATCAACAGGGTCCCAATTCACGTAATTCTCTTTCCTGTAAACTAGTTTTTTCTCAAGTAATTCTAAGAAAAAAAGTTGTTGATGTTTATAATATTTTTCAGAGGATGTGGAAATTTCTCTATCCCAATCTATTGATAAACCAAGCTTTTTTAATTGGGATTTCATGTTTTCTATATTACTTTCAGTCCAAGATTTTGGATCTAAATTATTTTGTCTTGCAGCATTTTCTGCTGGCATTCCAAATGAATCCCAACCCATTGGATGTAAAACGTTGTATCCTTGAAGAGATTTGTATCTAGCTAGTACATCTCCTATTGTGTAATTTCTTACATGGCCCATATGGATTTTTCCAGATGGATATGGAAACATTTCTAGACAATAAAATTTTTTTTTACTCTTATCTAAACTGGTTGTGAAGGTTTTTTGTTTTTCCCAAAAATTCTGCCACCTATTTTCTACTTCTTTAAAATTATATCTTTCCACTTTTTAAGATTAGTCTATTTTCTTATTATCTTTTTCTTTAGCTTCTTGTTTATAAAGTGTAGCTTTTTTTAAAATCTGCTTTGTTAGCTCTGGTGCAAGTTCATCGTTAACTTGATTTATAATGCAGTTGGAAACATTATTACATTTCCTATTAAAAACTTTTATATCGAGTGCATCAGACCTTATTTCATTTGTTAAAAATCGAATAGAAATTTTTACACTTTCACCGCTTAAGCTTTCCTCAGACGAATACCAATCAGTCACTATAATACCACCACTATAATTAACTGATAAGAGTGGCATAAAATCAATTGTATCTAGTGATGCTCTCCATAATTCGTTAGAGCTAGCAAAATCAAAAACCCCACCTTTTGGCCCGTCGAATACGTTGTTTAATTTAAATCCCCTTCCTTCTTCAAGATTTTTTTTAACTCTTAATTTAGGATCAGCTGGGAATTTCCTAGCATCACTTCCAGGTATTTTGAATTTACCATCTGGGCCCTTGCATGACAAAATAAACGTGGATATCACTAAAATAAAAAGACAATTTTTAAAAAATCCAAGTTTTTTTAAATTTATATGTTTCATATTCTTGATCTAAATGCTTGATTACAAATAAAAAGATGTAATTTTTAATAATTTTGCAAAATATAGTCAAAAATTCACAAAAATATAGAGAATTCAGGGTATTTTTAATGTTGTAAAATTACAACAGTCGTTATTTTTATAGTCAATATTAGGATTATTCAAATTTTTTAAGCACACAAGTGATAAAAAGCTAGTGTTTATTATTAATAATTAACATTAAATTAAAGGAGTAATTAATATGAACAACTTTAAAAAAATAGGTGTAACAGCATTAGCTGGTTCACTTATGGCAGTAACAGCAAATGCAGGTGAAATGTCTGTAGCTGGTACAGCTAAAATTGCCTTAGAGCACATCAACGGTGGTGCTGCTTCTAATGGTAAATCATGGTCAATGGGTAACCAACTTACTTTTACAGGAAGTGGTGAACTTGATAATGGAATGAACATATCAATGTCATTTATACTTGACCAAGGTGATGATACTGCAACTTCAATTGGTGCAGGAACATTAACAAACGGATCAAATGCACCATTTGACAGTCACTCAGTGTCTGTTGGTATGGACGGCTTAGGAACTTTAACTTTCCATGGTGAAGGTGGAGATTCTGCTGTAGGTGCTATGGACGGATCAGCAGCAGGTGGAATGTGGGATAATTTCCAAGCAGCAGCTGATGAGCCAGAATCAGGTCACTCTTCAAATGATATGTTGAGTTATGCATTACCAACACTTTTGGATGATTTAGCACTTGTTGCTTCTTACACTCCAGCTGGTGATGGTGGAGCTAATTCTTCAACATCATATTCAGCAACTTACACAGGTGTTGAAGGTTTAACTGTAGCTTATGGTGCTGGTGAAGATAACAAAAGCATGGTAGAAGCTGATGCTACTGCATGGAAAGTATCGTACGCATACGGTCCAGTTACAGTTACAGCTACTGATCTTGAGTATGATCATGGAACAGCTACATCAGACAGAAACATGGACTCGATGGCAGTTTCTTACACGCTAACTGATGAGATTTCAATCGGTTACGGTGAAGAAGAAATCACTGATGGTTCAGCTTCTTCTGAAAAAGCTGAGTTCTCAGGTTTTGATGTTTCATACACAGCAGGTGGTATGACTTTAAAAGCATACGCTCAAGAAGCTGAAAACATCGATTACAGTACAACTGCAACTAAAGACCAAGAAGTTTGGGCTGTAAACGCAACATTTGCATTCTAATTTAATTTAGATCAAATTATTTAAAAAGGGCCCCTGTTTAGGGGCCTTTTTTTTATTCAAAATAAGAAATACCTGCAAATTCTTGAATACGTATTAGTTTAAGCTTTCTAATGTTATTTTTTGATATTCCACCTAAAGCAACTATTTTATAGTGGGTATATTTTGAAATTATTTTAAATTTATTTATCCCTAAATAATTTTTATTTTTTTTAAATATAGATGATAGAAAAATTTTTCCCACTTTTTGAAGTTCTTTAGTTTTAATT
>CABXVD010000021.1 GCA_902515625.1 uncultured Pelagibacteraceae bacterium
TAAATGATGAGCTCGATAGGTGGATACCGTTTAATATAAATTATAAAAGGTTTGACATTAATAATTTTATAACAAAGAATTTTGATTCATAATTTAATTTTATTTAATGCATTATTTTTGAATATATTTGCCTCTCTAATATATCTTCTAACCATTTGTGTTGTTTTATGACCTGTCATAGCCATTATGCTTCGCTCATCAGCGCCTGAATCGGCAGCTACTGTTGCAAAACCCGACCTCAAACTATGACCTGCAAAATTTCTGTTTTCTATACCTGCTAACTTTAAATACTCTTTAATTAATAAAACTACAGATTGGTCAGTTAATCTTTTGTCTGTTAATGTTAAGCCTTTAGAAAATCTTCTAAAAATAGGTCCAGTCTTAATTTTAGAAATATCTAACCATTTTTTTAGATTTGTAACAGGACAGTAAATTTTATTATCGAAGTAGGGTAGTCCTTTAGTCATTCCTTCTCCAAATTGGTCATTTTTTGATCTATTAATAGTGATTTTTAGGCCTTCAGGAACAAATTCTAAATCCTCATGATCAATTGAAACGAGTTCGGTTCTTCTAAAACCTCCTCCAAAACCAATTAAGATTATTGATTTGTCTCTAAGTTTTTTTATTTCTTCTGTTTTTTGTTTATTTATTACATTAATAATTAATTTTAAATGATTGATTAATATAGGTTTTTTACCTTTTTGAATGCTTCCTTTGACCCTTCTTATTCCCATTAAATTTTCAACGATGATTGGATGTTTCGTGTCTAGATAATGCCCTCTGAGTCTATGTACCATGCTTATTGATACTAATCTTCTTCTTAAAGTGCTTATTTTTGAGTTTTTAGATAGATGGGTTAGGTATAATGAAACTATTTTTGGATCTGTTGGTAATTGATTTAATCCATGCTTTGCACAAAAAGCTCCAAAATCTTTAAAGTCAGATTTATAAGCTCTTAAAGTATTATTTGCCTTAGAGCTTTTAAGGTTATTTAGAGTTGCCTCATGAAGCGATTTTAGGTCTGTTGTCAATTCATTCATATAATAACTATTGATAACCATTAATTATCGTTAGTAATATATCAAAAGTTTTTTAATGTCAAATAAATAATTAATCATTTTTATGGACAATTAATGATGTTGCGAGCTCGATAAGGATAAAATATAATTTAAATATGGGCATAGACGGAGTAATTGAACCAATATATTTTCTAATCACATCAATTGGTTTTGTAATTTTGAGCTTTATTCAGTATAAAAAAACAGGAAAGACATTAGAAACTATTTATCTCTCTATTTTAGCTATTTTCTTTATAGTTTGCTTCATTATTTTAAATTTTTATTGATGAAAGGTACTAAATTTCAATTAAAAGTCTGGAAACACCTTATAACTATACCAAAAGGTACTGTAAAAACTTATAAAGAAGTAGCTATTGCTATAAAAAACCCCAAATCATCTCGAGCTGTAGCTAACGCATGTGGAAAAAACCCATATGCTCCCAAAATACCGTGCCATAGAGTCATTCGATCTGATGGAGGACTAGGTGGATACTCTGGAAGAGGTGGAGTTAAGACAAAGCTACGTTTATTGAGATCTGAAAAAGTTGATATTTAGTGTCATTTAGTCCTATTGTATGGTCAAAAACACCAGTAAAATCAATAATTTTTGATATTTAAGCCTATTTTAGTCTAAATAGTTTTTTTCACCCTTTAGTTGTACTATATATCGAGATAAATCAAAATAAAGCACCTCTATGGCCGTTTAAAACATATATTCTATAACTGCATTGCTCTACTTTCTAATGATATCAGGGCTCATTTTAATCTAAAATTTCAAAGAATTTTTTATAAATTTTTGTTGCCCTACTCGCTTATCCGAATATAAATTTTCAATTTTTTGATTAATAAGCTTTAAAACCCTTGGTATTAAACAAATTTAACTATTAATGTTAATTTTCCATAAAAATTTTTTCAATTTTTTTTTTATTTGTTGTAAATAATGTTTATTTAGGCTGATTTTCTCATATAAATTGAAATCCTTATACTAATATATAAATTTTATAAAATTAAATAACATAATAATTACAACAATTTAATAATATAAACTAAAGTAATACATTATATAATAGTAAATATTTATTTACTATTAACTAGAACGAGTTATCAAATATTCCCTTCTAGAAATATATAGTCCACTAAGAACAATAATAAATAAACCTAAATAAGTCCAATTATCAGGTAATTCATGGAAAAAGTAGTAACTAATAAGTATATTTGTAATTATCTCTGTATAGCCCAAAGGAGCTAATTTAGACGCATCAGCGTATTTCAGTGATAATATAAGGAAAAGATGCGCTACAGAGGCTATAAGGCCGATTAAAGCCATTAAAATCCATTGATTTGACGTAGGATTAACCCAAACTGAAGGCATAAACAGGCTAATTATTATAGTTCCTATCAGACCAGAAAGTAAAAGTGTTAAAAGAGGATTATCAGAGGTGCTCAGCTTCCTGGTGATAATAAGATAAAACCCGTAGCAAATTCCATTACCTAAAGCAGCCATAGTAGCCAAGTTGAGCTCAATAAAGCCAGGTCTTATTACAATTAATGTTCCAATAAATCCTAAAGAAACAGCGGTCCACCTTTTCGCCCCTACTTTCTCATTTAAAAAAAATGGAGATAAGGCTGTAACACAAATTGGAGCAACAAAAGCTAATGTTAAAGCTTTAGGAAGTGAAATTTCTGATATTGAATAAAAGAATAAATAAGTAGAAAAAACAAAAATTAATCCTCTAATTAATTGAAGGGCTGGTTTTTTTGTCCAAACTAATGAATGCCTATAAAAGATAAGCATTAAGGATAATGTAAAGACTACAGTAAAAAAATATCTTGCCCAAGTTATCTGCAAAACATCCATAGAAGAGCTTAAATATTTAGCAAAAGCATCCATGACAGGAACAATCATCCAAGCAGATGCATTTAAAATTATAGCCTTCATAAAAAAAGAATATAGTTTAATAGAAGTATTTTAAAGCAAAGAATACAACAATTGGTAACGTTATAAATGACATAATTGTTGAAACTACGATCATACTTGCAATGCTATCAACAATTTTTTTAGGTGAATACATTGAACCAATTAAATAAGTCAAAACTGCACTTGGCATAGCACATTGAATTAAAAATACACCTGCTGCAAAACCAGATAAATTAAACATTTTTATAATACCTAGTCCAATTAATGGACCAATAAAAACTCTACATATAGAAGAAATAAAAGCAGATTTAAAAGAAAAAACTTTTAATCTAGTAAGGGCTATACCTAAAGACATCAATATTAAAAATATTGCTGTATAAGCAGTAATCATAGTTGTATTAACTAAAAAAACTGGGGTTTCAATTTCATAATATATAAAGACAATTGAAATTATTATTGCATATACAGGCGGGCTTTGAAGTAAAAGTTTTAAACTAAATTTTTTACTAGCCAAAAAAACATTTATTGTAAAATGAAAAAATATAACCAATGAAGAGATAGTAGCTGCAATACCTAATCCTAAATCTCCATAAGCAAATAAACATATTGGTAATCCCATGTTACCGACATTAGGTAAAACAAATGGAGGAAGTTCTCGTATTATTTCTTTTTTTAAAAAAATTAAAAAGATTACACCTACTATGGCAAAGGCAAATATTGCAATCAATGAATACCAAAAATACTCAATAAACATTGAGAATGTTACACCAGTAGTAGTAATAGCGTAAAAAACCATCGCAGGGCTTCCAACATTAGCAGCAAAATTTGTGATAAAAGAAGTATCTAATTTAGGATTTTTTTTACCAATAAAGTAACCAATACCCACCATAAAAAAAACAGGAAATAAAACTTCAAAAAGTTTAAAATAAATATCCATTAACCAAGCACTCTAATAAGTGTTGGCGTTTTTAAAATATTTTTATTTTTTTTAAATATAGATAAACAATTCTTGGAATTTATCTCAGAAGTTTTGTGAGTTATGAATACTATTGTAGCTTTATTTGTTTTTTTATCAGGTGTTTGGATAAGTCTTTTTACAGATATTTTATACTTTGCTAAACGATTAGTAATTTGAGATAAAACTCCAGGTCGATCCCACACTTCAAACCTTAAATATAATGAATTTGTATAATTATTTATATTATATGATTTTAGAGCTTTTAATTGCGCAAAAGGAATTCCAAAAGGTTTTTTAATATTCCCTCTAAGTATGGACAATAAGTCAGAAAGTAGAGAGGAAGAAGTAGGACCAGGACCTGCGCCTTCGCCTTGTAAAATACTTTCACCGACTGGTTTACCTTCAAGAATCACTGCATTCATTACTCCGTTAACATTACCTATATAAGATTTTTTGTTAACTAAGCATGGGTGGACTGTTTCAAAAAGTTGATTATTTTTTAATTCTGTTATTCCAAGAAGTTTTATTCTTAAATCTAATTGATTAGCGATTTTAATATCTTTTAATTCAATTTTTTCTATTCCTTCCATTAAACATTTGTGGTTTGAAACTTTACTATTAAAAGCGAGTGCAGATAAAATTCTTACCTTTGCAAAAGCATCAAAACCGTTTAAATCTAATTTAGGATTGCTAGGTTCGGCATAACCAAGTTTTTGTGCTTTAATAAGAACATCCTTAAATTTTTGATTAGAATTTTCCATTTCAGATAAGATATAATTTGAAGTACCATTTAATATTCCATAAATCTTTGAGATCTTGTTAGTTGCTAATCCTTCCTTAATTGATCTTAAGATTGGGATACCTCCTGCTACAGAAGCTTCAAATTCTAAGTTAACATTATTTCTTTCAGCTAATTTGGCTAAATAATTTCCATGTTTAGAAATTAAAGCTTTATTTGGTGTAATGACGTGAACCTTGCTTTTTAAAGCTTTCTCTACAATCTTTTTAGATACACCATCAGATGATCCTATTGCTTCAAATAAAATATCTACTTTATGTTTTTTAAGTATTTCAAGAGGGTTAGTATAAAAAATTTTCTTATTAAATTTAAATTTTCTTTTTTTTTTAATATTTTTTGCTGATATAGCTACTAGATTAATTCTTGATCCAGTCTTTGTTTCAATACTTTTTTTCTTAGTATTTAACTCATTAAGTAAATAGATACCAACCTGACCTAAACCAACTACTGCAATATTATATGTTTTTTTCATTTAGTAATATCAGGATATTTACTTTTTTTTGTGTAGTCTTCTATATATAATTTAAATTCATCTAAAGTCATTGACGTTATATCTTTTGATTTTTTTAATATTTTTGAAAGGTTTTTTTGCTCATTTTTTTTTTTAATAGTATCTTCAGTCCAATACTGAGAATCTTTATTTAAAGAACAGTTGCTAATAAATAATAGTAAAAATAAACAAAATATTAATCTCATATTAATCCAGTTGTTTCTGGAAAGTTAAATCTATTGTTTAGACTTTGCACTGCTTGCCCTGCCCCACCTTTTATTAAATTATCTATAGCTGAAAGTATAATAATTTTATTATTAAATTTTGACTTGCAGACTGAAATTAGACAATTATTAGTATTAATAACATCATTTGTACTTATGAGGGTATTTGATTTGGAAATCTTCACAAATTTTTCTTGCTTATAAAATTTTGTCAGTAAACCTAAAACCTTTGCCATATTTACATTTCTATTCAAATCTAAATATATAGTACTTAGAATTCCTTTAAACATTGGTGATAAATGTGGTGTAAAACTTACTTCAATTTTCTTCTTAGAAAATTTTTTTAACATCTGGTCAATTTCTGAATTATGACGATGATTTCCAACACCATAAGCACTTAAAGAATCATATAGATTTTTATTTTTATATTTTTTATGAACGCCTCTTCCAGCACCAGAATAACCTGATTTGGAGTCTATTATTATATTTGAAACCTTAACTAAATTTTTATTAATCAAAGGTATTAACGGCAAAAGTATAGATGTTGGATAACAACCAGGACTTGAGATAATATTATACTTTTTAATTTCTTTTCTATTAATTTCAGGCATTGAGTATATACTTTTTTTTATAAGTTTAATTGCTCGATGCTTCTGCTTATACCATTTTTTATACTCTGATGCTTTTTCAAGTCTAAAATCTGCAGCTAAATCAATTAATATATTTTTTTTATTTAAATGTTTAGATAAATCTTGAGCTTCTCCATTAGGTAAAGCTGTAAAAATTACATCAACATCATCTAATAAATTTTTATTAAATTTTCTTATTTTAGGTAATTTATATTTTGATAATGACTTTTCATAAAATGAAATACTCTTACCTACTGACAAATTACCACATAGATATTTTATGTTTATATATTTGTGCTTAACTAATATCTTTATTAATTGAGTACCAATATATCCAGTTGATCCTGCGACTAACGCATTAAGCTTAGGCATTTTTATATTATAACAGTTTAATATTAAAAAAAAATTATCTTTTGGAGAATTGAAAGCTTCTTCTAGCTTTTTTTCTACCAGGTTTTTTCCTCTCAACTGCTCTTGAGTCTCTGGTGGTAAGTTTTTCGGTTTTTAATGTACCTTTTAAATTTTCATCAAATAAAACTAATGCTTTGGATATACCATGAACCATTGCACCAGCTTGACCTGTTGGTCCTCCACCTTTAACGCTACATCTAACGTCATAATCTGTAGACTGATTTATAATCTCAAAAGGTCTTGTAATTTGCATTTTATGTGTTTCATCCGCAAAATAATCACTAAATAATTTTCCATTCACATAGATTTTACCAGAACCTTTTTTTAACCAAACTTTCGCAATAGAAGTTTTTCTTCTACCAGTTGCATATTTACTGTCTTTAAAATCCAATTTAAGTTTAGGAGATTTTGGAGATGTTTGAGTGTTTTCCATGTTAATTTCTTGCTAAATTTTTACTGTTCAATTTATTTAATTCGATGACTGTAGGATTTTGTGCAGAATGTGGGTGATTATTACCTGCATAAATTTTTAATTTAGTTAGTTGTTTTCGACCCAAAACACCATCAGGTAGCATTCTTTTAACAGCAAGTTTTAAAGTTTCACCTGGTTTTTTTTCATGTAATTTTTCAGGTGTAGCAATCTTAATTCCACCAGGGTGACCTGTATGTCGGTAATACTTTTTGTCTTGAAATTTTTTTCCTGTGAATTTTACTTGTTCAATATTTTTAACAACAACAAAATCGCCATCATCCATATGTGGAGTATATGTAGTTTTATTTTTTCCTCTTATAATATTTGAAACAACAGTTGCCAATCTGCCAACAACTGCATTAGTTGCATCAATTTCATACCAAGATGATGTTATTTGGTCTTTTTTAAGGAATTTCGTCATTGTGCGAGGATTAATACTATTATTAAAATCAAAGTCAATTTTATATTTACCTTGAAAATTGGTCTTAATTTGATAAAAAGATAATGCCGATTTGATCCTATTGCGGGCTTTAAACTGCTAAAAAGGAATTTTCTCAAATTATCGGTAGGCATTTGAACTATATTGTGCGCCTTACATTAAGTTAAAGCACTAAAAAAGGAGTATATTATGAGTACTAAAAGAAATAATCCTGAGACCATTGCAATACATGGTGGTGATTATAGGAGTGATCCTGCAACAAATGCTGTTGCTGTGCCTATATATAGAACTACATCGTATGAGTTTAACAGTACAGAGCATGCAGCTAATTTATTTTCACTAAAAGAGTTTGGAAACATTTACACCAGAATAATGAATCCTACAAACGACGTATTGGAGAAAAGAGTTGCTGCTCTTGAAGGTGGTTTATCTTGTGTAACTGTCTCATCAGGCCAAACAGCCTCTTCTTTTGCTGTATTAAATGTTGCTCAAGCCGGAGATAATATAATTAGTTCTACTGATTTATACGGTGGTACAGTATCATTATTTAACAATACACTTAGTAAACTTGGAATAGAGATAAGATATGCAGATCCAAGTGATCCTAAAAATTTTGAAAAACTAATTGATGATAATACGCGCGCCTTTTATGGAGAAACTCTACCAAATCCATATTTAAGAGTTTTCCCAATTAAAGAAGTTTCAGATATTGGAAAAAGATACAATATTCCTCTTATAATGGACAATACTGCCGCCCCTGTTATTTGTAAGCCTATAGAACATGGAGCTGCCGTAGTTATTCATTCTTTAACAAAATATATTGGTGGACATGGAACAGCAATAGCTGGCAGCATTATTGATAGTGGAAATTTCGATTGGACAGCAGACCCCAAAAGACAACCATTATTTAATGAACCAGATGCAAGTTATAATAATGTTGTATGGGGAAAGGCTGTACCTGAGATGACAGGTGCCAATGTTCCTTTTGCTGTACGTGCTAGAGTTTGCTTGTTGAGAGATCTAGGATCAGCATGTGCTCCAGATAATGCTTTTGCAATTATACAAGGTCTTGAAACTGTGGCTTTAAGAATGAAACAGCACTGTGAAAATGCACAAAAGGCTGTTAATTTTTTAAAAAAACATAAAGAAGTAACTAAAGTAATTTACTCAACAGAGCATGATAAACATATTTCAGACAGAGCTAAACAATACTTAAAAGGTGGAAATGGACCAATGGTTGGTATTGAGCTAAAAGGTGGAATAGAAGCTGGTAAGAAATTTATTGAGTCTTTAAAAATGTTTTATCATGTTGCAAACATTGGAGATGCTAGAAGTTTAGCTATCCATCCAGCCAGTACAACACACAGTCAATTAAATGAAAAAGAGCTTATTGCTTCTGGTGTAACACAAAGTTATGTTAGACTGTGTATAGGTATCGAGCATATTGATGATATTATTGAAGATTTAGATCAAGCTTTAAATAAATCCTCAAAAGGTAAACTTAAAGCAGTTAGTTAGATCTAGTATTTATAAAGAAAAAATAAATAGAAGAAGTTACTAAAAAAATAGAACTTACTTGGTGTACAGCAGCAATATAAATTTGTGCACCAAGTATAATTGTAAAAATTCCTAAAATAATCTGAAAGAATATAAAAAATCCTAAAATATTAACTGATTTATATAATTTACTTATTTTATTTATGTAAACTTTAAAAAGTATCATCACATAAAATAATCCAATTACATATGCCAGGTTTCTATGAATAAACTGGACTAACGATGGATCACTAAAAGCAGATAATTTAAATAAATTTTCAACAAGATTATCATTTGGAAAATAAGTTTTTCCCATCAAGGGCCAGGAATTATAAATTTTTCCAGCATCCATTCCTGAGACAAATGCACCAATTACAATTTGTATTAAAATTAAAACTAAAAATATAAATGGAATAATTGGATTTATTCCATCTGAAATTTGGTCATAATTTTGATATTTTAAATAATTCCAAAAAATTAATGATAAAATTAAAAAAGCAATTAATAAATGAATAGATAACCTGAAGTGACTAACATCTACCCTATCAACTAGACCACTGCTGACCATATACCAACCAATAAAACCTTGGAAACAAATAAGAAAAAAAATAAAATATAAATCTAGTATTTTTGAGATTTTTATTTTGAAAGAAAAATATATAAGTGGGATTAAATAGCACAATCCTATTACTCTTCCTAAAAATCTGTGAGCCCATTCCCACCAAAAAATTACTTTAAATTCTTGTAAGGTCATGTTGAAATTTTGCAATTTAAACTCAGGTATTTCTTTGTATAAATTAAAGTATAATATCCAATCCTTTTGGTTAAGAGGTGGAAGCAATCCAGAAAATAATTGCCATTGCGTTATTGAAAGACCAGAGTCAGTTAATCTAGTCAATCCACCAACTACGATCATAATTGAAATGATAATAAACATTACAATTAACCAAAAAGATAATTGATTATTAATTTTTGCATTTACAGTATACATAACCGCTTAAATATAATATT
>CABXVD010000022.1 GCA_902515625.1 uncultured Pelagibacteraceae bacterium
TGGAAAAGTTGGTCCTACCGAACCATCTATTACAAGTTTAATAGTAAAAGAACCTATTGGAGTTGTTGCAGGTATAGTACCCTGGAATTTCCCTTTGATGATGGCAGTTTGGAAAATGGCGCCTGCTCTTGCTGCAGGATGCTCTGTCATTATTAAACCAGCAGAAGATACACCTCTAACAGCAATCAGAGTTGCAAAAATTGCTCAAGAAGCAGGAATTCCTGATGGAGTTTTAAATGTTCTTCCAGGTTATGGTGATGTAGGGGAAGCACTTGGTAGACATAAAGATGTTGATGCAGTTTCTTTTACAGGATCTACAGAGGTAGGTGGATATTTTCTAAAATATTCAAGTGAAAGTAATTTAAAACCAGTAGCACTAGAAATGGGAGGTAAAAGTCCATTCATAGTATTAGAAGATGCAAAAATTAATGATGATTTAATTGATAATGCAATTAACTCTGCTTTTTGGAATGGAGGTCAAAACTGCTCTGCAAATATGAGACAGATAGTTCATGAAAAAGTTAAAGATGAATTTTTAGATAAAGTTTCTAAAAAAGTTAAGAGTTTAAAAGTTGGAGATCCATTAAATTTAAAATCAAATATGGGATCAATGATCTCAAAAAATCATTTAATGACTGTTAATAATTACATCCAAAAGGGAATTGATGAAGGTGCAAAACTTTTATTAGGAGGTGTTTCAGAAATAAAACAAAAAGGCTTTTATGCAAAACCAACATTATTTGATGGATTAAAAGAAAATATGACCATTGCTCAAGAAGAAATTTTTGGTCCGGTGTTAGGAGTTTTGACAGTTAAAAATGATAAAGATGCTCTTAAAGTTGCAAGTAATTCTAAATATGGTTTGCATGCAAGTGTATTTACCCAAGACATAGATAGAGCATTTCATTTGGCAAAAAGTTTACCTTGTGGGACCGTGTCTGTTAATACATTTTCAGAAGGAGATATAAAAACTCCATTTGGCGGATATAAGCAATCTGGATCTTTATCAAGAGATCAAGGTACCGAGGCTTTAAATTCTTTTCTTCAAACAAAAACAATCTGGATTAGTCATTCTTAAAATAATTTAAGCAGCTTATATAAGCTAATTGCATATCAGTTAACCCAAAATGGACATCCATTTTCTTTGACTCGTCTTTGTTATTCTAGTTAAATTAAATCTTAAATTAAAGAAGGGGAAAATAATGAAAATAATTAACACTAAAAAAATTTGCAAAACTTTGCTTAAAGTATTTGCAATTGCTTTTTTTGCCCAAGCTGCCTATGCAGAGGTAACTCTTAAGCTTGGAACTACAGGAAGATTGGGTATGCCTATTGGTGATGCCATAGATCAAGCATTGATACCAGCCTTGGCAAAAGCTTCTGGTGGTAAGATGAAAATCGAACCACATTATCAAAAAAGTTTATGCGCAGAGCAAAAATGCGGTGAACAAGCCAATCAAGGACTTATAGCTCTGTGGACTAGCTCTACTGCAAACTATGGTAATTTTGGACCAGAGTTAGCAATTTTTGATTTGCCTTTCATTTTCAAATCATTGGAAGATGCAAAAAGAATATCAGATGAATGGTTAGCTGAAAGGCAGTGTAAACTTGCCCTTGAAAATGCTGGTCACATTTGCCTTTCTGTATATTCAAGTGGTGGATTTAGACAGCTTGGAAATGCAACTAAACCAGTTCATGTTCCTAATGATATGAAGGGACTGAAATGGCGTACTACTAAAAGTCCTGTTGAGTTCATGCTAGTTAAAAATTGGGGTGCAACTCCAACTCCTTATGACTGGAGCCAATTATACTCAGGCCTACAGTCGGGTGTAGTTGAAGGCCAGTATGTTGCTAGTCCATGGCAGCACGTAGCAAAACTTCATGAAGTTGCAAAATACTTCACTGAAATCGGTGGTATGTGGTCAGGAAACATTTTAGCAATGGATGCAAAGCAGTATAATGCTCTGTCGTCTCAAGAGAAGAAATGGTTACATGAAGCAGCCGATGCTTATGGAGAAAAAGTAAACCAGTTAGATAACGCTTGGATTAAGAATGGTGAAGATGCAATCAAAGCATCTGCAAAAGAATGGTATGTACCAACTGATGCAGAAATGTCTAAATGGAGAGCAGGTGCAATTGGTGCTTGGTTAGATGCTAAAGGTACTTTTGAACCAGAAGTAGCTAAAAGAGTTCTTCTAGAACAAGGAATGGATGGATTTGTAGCTCAGTTAGAGAAAGCTGGGGCTCTATAAATCATTTAAAGAAAACTGTGTAAAGATCATTTAGTTCTATTTAGAGCTAGATGATCTTTACCTAAAACAAATCATAACATATAAGTAACTATGGAAAGTATCATTCTACTTGTAGTACTACTTTTCCTAATCTTATTAGGTGCACCCATTGGCTTCATATTAATACTGATACCATTTGTTTATATTTTATTTACCGACGCTGTACCGCTTGTTTTAATCCCTAGTCAAATGTTTAATGCTATTGACTCGGTTCCATTAACTGCAATTGCGTTCTTTATGCTAACAGGTGAGTTAATGACAAGTGCTACGATTACGGACCGATTAGTAGCTTTGAGTAGGGCATTAATTGGACGTATACGAGGGGGGTTGGCCCAAGTAAATGTTCTTGTAAGCATGTTTTTTGCGGGGATGAATGGTTCTGTAGTAGCAGATACAGCTACAGTGGGAGCACTAGTTTTACCAGCAATGAAAAAAGCTGGATATCCTGCTGCGTTTTCGGCTGCTGTTACAGGAGTTAGTTCCACCATAGGAGGGATAATTCCACCAAGTATCATGATGATTGTACTTGCTAACTCGACTGAGATTTCGATTGCAGCTTTATTTGCAGCTGGGATTATTCCAGGTGTGTTGATAGGAGTTGTTATCATGATAATCAATCATTACTTTGCAATCAAATATAACTTTGAGAGAAGTGATGAACCATTTTCGATACGTCGAGCTGGTAGAGAATTATATCGATCCTCGTTCGCCCTTCTAATACCTTTAGTTTTAGTCGGTTCAGTAATGGGTGGTGTGGCATCGGTTGTTGAGGCTGGTGCTATCACAGCAATGGTTGCGTTATTAACAGGAGTATTCGTTTATCGAACTATTAAATGGAAAGAATGTACTGGTGCTTTTCGTCGAGCATTCCGTAATTCAGCGATGGTTTTTATTATTATAGCTGCTTCAGGACCTTTCAGTTGGTTACTTACTTCTCTAGGGGCAATTGGTGATCTTGAAAGCTGGCTTTTAAGCCTGACAGATTCCCCTATTATTTTTATTTTAGCGGTGATTCTATTCATTTTTCTTCTTGGAACAGTAATGGATTCAGCGGTAAACATTATCATAGTTGGCCCAGTTCTAGTTAACGTTATGGCTCAAGCCGGCTTTCCTGAGGTACAAGCAGCCATTGTTGTAATAGTTGGTTTTTTAATAGGATCAGTAACACCACCAGTAGGCGTCGCTTATTTTACTGCTGCAACAATAGCACAAGTGCGTCTTGAAAAGGTGGCTGTTGCTTTAATTCCTTATTTAGTTGGTCTTTTTTTACTTTTATTTTTTATTCTTGTTATTCCAGAGTTGACTATGTTTCTTCCTAACCTAATGAGCAATTAGATATATGTTAAAATTTTTAAACAACTTTGACCGTTTTATCCATCGAATATTGGAAGCTATGTGTTCACTCTTTTTGGCTGCGATGGTTTTTTTCACTATTTATAACGTTACTATGCGATATGTTTTTAATAACCCTCCTGTTTGGGGTGATTTACTAACAGTATTAAGTAATATTTGGTTGATGTTTATAGCACTTTCCTTAACAGCGAGAGACAATGAACACATAGCTTTAAATCTAATTTATGAAAGATTACCAAATAGACTATCACTATATATACGTCAATTTTGGAAAATTATGATTATGGTAATTGGTATAGTCCTAATAATTTATGGAGTTGAACTTGTAGAAGGTATGCGTGGAAAGTATTGGGAAATGTGGTATTTTGAAATTAGTTCTAAAGGTATTGAGTTCAAAGAGAATTATATGCCAAAAAAATACGCAGTCGCAATTTTGCCATTAGCTGGATTTTTGACAACTATTGGTGCTGCTATTAGTTTTGTTAAAAAGGTCTAGTTTTTTGAGTTATGATATTTGTTAAAAATTTTAATTCAATCTCCAGTCAAGAATGGAAAACAAGTGAGAAATATCCTGGAGTGAGATGGAAGTTTTTAGTTGATGCAGATATTGATGGAAGCAAAGGAATTTCTTGTGGTTTTGCGGAAGTTTTACCAGGAGGAAAATTAACTTTACATCATCATGCACCAGACGAAATTTATGTTGTAACCAATGGTTCTGCAACTTTAAACAAAGATGGTGAACTTGAAGAGATTAAAAAAGGGGATGTAGTTTATATTTCCAATAATGCTAAACATGCACTTAAAAATAACAGTGATGAAACATTTGGATTTTATTGGCTTTTCCCTACAGATCGATTTAAAGAAGTTGAATATTTTTCTGATGAGTAAATTTTTTTAATTTAGAAAATGAACACTAAAAAGTTTTTTGTCATCAACCCAAGTTTTATCTAGTTTCCATCCAGCTTTATTAACTAAGTTTTTGAAGGATTTAATCGTATATTTGTGAGAATTCTCAGTGTGTATCTCTTCATTTTTTTTAATTAAATAATTTGAACCATTAATTCTAATATTATTTCTTTTTTTAGATTTTAATCTCATCTCAATTCTTTTTTTTTGTTTATTATAAATGGCTAAATGTTTATAGGAATTAAGATTTATATCTGCACCTAATTCAGTATTAATTCTTTGTAAAATATTTTTATTGAATTTTGCGGTCACTCCCTTTTTGTCATCATAAGCAGTAATTAGAGTTGGGATATCTTTTACCAAATCAGCACCGATGATAATTTTTTTTGCTTTAAATTTTGATTTTAACATTTTTAAAAATTTAACAGCATCCTTCTCTTCGAAATTTCCAATGGTTGATCCTGGAAAAAATATAATTATATTTTCAGATGAATTGATTTTAAAAGGTAGTTTATTATTTCTTGAAAAGTCATATCCTTTAGGAGTAATAGCTATTTTTGGGAATTTTTTTTTAAAACTTTGAGATATCTTGTTTATATAATCTTCTGAAATATCCAAAGGTATATATTTTTTGGGCTTATCTAAATTGCTGAGAAAAATAGCTATTTTCTGGAAGTCTCCAGCACCTGGTTCAATTAAAATTGCTCGCTTTCCTATTTTATTAGCAATTTCAATTTTATTATCTTTTAAAATTTTTCTTTCAGTTCTTGTTGGGTAATATGTTTTTAACCTCGTTATTTGTTCAAAAAGTTTTGATCCACGAAAGTCATAAAACCATTTAGAACTCAACTCTTTATTTTTTTTACTTAAACCGAGACTTACTTCTTGTAAAAATGATTTCATTTTATACTTTGCCTAACTAAAAGACGACTAATTGGCATTGAAAATCGTCCTTGTCTTTCATTATCTGTGCTCACTTTGGATATTTCGAGCATGTTAGATAGATTTTTAATCATTAATTTTCTTTTTTCTGGTTTTAAGATAAATGCTGCGTAAAAAAATCCTGAAGCAATTTCAGCTACTTTAGTAACTGGTCCTTCCATAGATACAACATTTGTTTCGATAGTCACATTTGCTTCTGGAAAAGCTTTATGTGCAAGATTACTTAGACTTTCAGATCCTCGTATCCTTGGATCACCTAAATCAATCTCTCCATAACTAGGTATTTCTTCTTGAACATAACTATAAATTAAATCATGTACCTCTGCATATCCGGATGCTACATTCATTGGGCCATCAACTAATGCTGCAAACTGACCTTCAGAAGTTAAAACTCGTTTGATTTCATCTAAAACAGGAACTATCGGGTCCATTAATGTCAAAGCCCAATGACATAACACAATATCTATAGAGTTATTATTGATTGCTTTCAAATTTTGTGCTTTTGACTCGATAAGATTAACTCCACTATTTTTTAGACGAGTCTTAGCTAGTACCAATTCTTCAGGGCACATGTCTATACCTTTTAAATTTAAATTTTTATTACGATCAAATAAAATTTTTAATAACGGCCCTGACCCGCAGGCAAGATCTAATATACTCAAACTCTCGTTATCAGGCACAACTTCACTTAGCCATTCATAACTATTACGTCCAGCTTCATCACGACAAGAACTTGCACATGCTTCAGTAAATCCAGTATTTTCTTGATGGATTGTTTTTAAATGATCAACTAAAGCATTACCATTAGGATGAAGATTACGAGCAAGACTTTTAGTCCAGATCGAATTTAATCCATTTTGATTATTTATGTTTTTCATGATTTGTTTTTTACTGGCCAACAAATCGGATTTAGTGGACTAGCAGCCAAGTCTCCTGGTTTGACATTTGGTACAAATTTCTGCCAGTCACCAGAAACCATCGTTGGTGAATCAACTATTCTCGCTCCATCACGATAATAAGTATTGGCAAGAGCCACTCGACTACGATTAGTTCGGTTGCGTGAAGCGGTATGAAAATTTAAATTATGATGAAAGCTAACTTCGCCCAGCTCAAATGGAGTTTCATTCACAGTTACATTATTTTTTGAAAAAACATTTGTAACCTCACGGTCATATCCAGTACCAGTTTTTTTAAAGGTAACTGCATTGACTAATTTGTGTACATCGAGCGGATAGGCGAAAGAGAGCGGTCCCATCTCAAGAGGAATTGGCTGTGCAGGTGCCCAAACAGTAACTACGTCGTTGGTATCTAGAGGAAAATGATGATCATCGAAGTGCCACGGGGTACGACCACAACCAGCTTGTTTAGCTAATACATTGTCATGATAAAGTCTAACAGCTGGTACCCCAAGAAGATCTGCTGAAATTTGCCCTAGACGAGGAGATAATACATAGGCACGAAGGAGTGCGTTGTCAGGCCAAATCATTTCAAGACTAAGGAAACGGGCATATGCTCCTTTATCTGGATCAACCTTAAATTCTTTTTTTAATAAACTAATTAACTCAGATCTAAGTTTTAGAACGGCCCCAGGTGAAAAAACTTTTTTAAGTTTAATAAAACCATTTTTTTTAAAAAAATCAATTTGATCATTAGTTAAATGGTAGGGCTTAGCTAATTCTGAGATAACTTCATCATCACTTGGTATTGTAATATCTGGTAAAGGATCGGCATTAATAATTTCATTTTCTTTATCGTCATTATCTGCGAGACTAACATACCAGTCCCACCAGGCCTGATTATCCTTATCCCATGGTTTACTAATATCCGTAGCATCAGTTAGTTTAGAATTTAAATTGGTATTAAATTTAGACATTTAGATTGTTCTTATAGTTTTATTTTTTTTTAGTAACAGCGCGTTTTGACATGTAATGATTGATTTATCTGAAAAAAGTTTAGTTTTTTGTTCTAGTCATACAAAAATTCTCTCATTTAGCAAGTCTTAGTCCAGACATTTGCCATCTTTGATGAGGATAAAAGAAATTACGATATGATTTTCTCATTTGATCTTTAGGTGTAAGGCAAGAGCCTCCTTTTAACACCATCTGGTTGACCATAAATTTACCATTGTATTCGCTGATATCATCATTGTGATATTTAAACCCTGGATAAGGAGAGAAGTTTGAAGAAGTCCACTCCCATACGTGTCCCCAATGTTGATTTAAATCTGCACCATTTTTTTTTGAATATGGCTGATATATTTTATTTTCTAAAAAATTCCCTTGAATATTATCATTAGAAGCAACTTCCCATTCAAATTCTGTTGGAAGTCGTTTATTGTTCCATCTTGCAAAAGCGTCAGCTTCAAAGTAGCTAATATTACTTACAGGCGCATTGAGATCTATTTCTTTATTCCCATTTAAAGTGAAGTGAAACCATTTACCTTCTTTTTTTTTCCAATAAAGAGGGGACCGCCAATTTTCCTGCTGGCATTTTGAAAATCCATCGGACAACCAATATTCACTTTTATTATAACCATCATTATTAATAAACTCGATCCATTCACCATTTGTAACTAACTTGTTTGATATTTCAAAAGGTAGGATTAAAACTTCATGTTTAGGTCGCTCACAATCGAAAGAGAAATTTTCATCATCTGTACCTACACTTTTAATAGCTTTTTCAAAACCAACCCATTCTTGTTTAATATTTTCACTTTCAATATCTTTTTTAGTTGGATCGTACTTGGGACCAGTAGGGTTGAAGCTTAAACCATGCTGTAGATCAGTTAACATTAATTCTTGATGTTGCATTTCATGGTGACAGCCTACTTCAATCATATCTAAATCGGAGTTACTTGATTGACATAAGTCTGTAATTCTATGGCTTATAGTTTGCCTATATTTTAGAACCTCTTCAATTCTTGGGCGTGAAATTATGTTTCGAAGTGATCTTGTGTATCTTGGACCTGCTTTGACATAATAAGAATTAAATAAATAACTATAATCCTCATTAAAATATTTATAATTAGATTTTATTTTACTTAAAACGAATTTTTCAAAAAACCAAGTAGTGTGAGCAAGATGCCATTTAATAGGTGACGCATCTTCCATCGATTGTATATTCATGTCCTCTGGACTTAGATTTTCAATAATTTTAATCGACTGATTTCGTGTTTTCTCAAACAGGTTCTGAATATCGTTATTATTCATAAAATTACTTTATCAAAATAACAAGAAAGCCAACATACTTCACTTTACAAAACGACGCTGATTATTAAACTTACTTATATTATTGATCAGAATCCTTTATGTCTTTTGCAACAGTTTCTGAACTTATTTTTGTTGGCTCATCAATTGGCTCTGTAGTAGGGTTTAATTCAATACCTGCGGGCGTAATTGACTGAGGCATTGCAATGAATT
>CABXVD010000023.1 GCA_902515625.1 uncultured Pelagibacteraceae bacterium
GAAATAGAAAAGGACATTAACAAGTGGGTTGGTATGGAAGAAAAATTAGAAAATCCAGATCAAATGATAGATTTTCAAACAGAATATACCAAAGAACTTCATGAAATGTCAGATTATCCTAATATAGATTTTGAATTAATTAGAAAACATTTCAAAGAGTGGGAGCATCATAAAGTTGAAGATATTCTAACTTATAGAAATAAATCCTTTTCTTCACCTGTGACTGGTTCTATTGCTCCAATCCATCATACGCCTTGGGAAAAAGCAATGGACGATTCTATGAAAACTTTTCTAAATAAATAAAATTTAATAATTTATTTTTAATTTTTTATTTTTTGTAATTGCATTTAATAATGCAATCATTAAAGGTATTTTTTTATGATTAATTTTCTTTAAAATGTATGGAGCGATTTCAAAAGCAAGATCAGCACCTTCAACAGTATCATCTTTCATAAATTTTTTCTTGGCAGATTTAAAAGTAAAACCTTTACCAAGATAATCACCCATCTTACTATTTCTGCCACCAACAGCACTTACGTACAGATCACCTACACCAGCAAGCCCATAAACAGTTTCTTTTTTTCCCTTAAAATGTTTAATTAAATAATCCATTTCATCAATTGATTTCCTAAATAAAGCTGAAGATGTGTTCTCACCTTGTCCTGATCCAATTATCATAGAATATATATTTTTAATAGCTGAAGAAAACTCTACACCTCTAACATCAGTTGTATGTTCTGTCTTATAATACTTAGTGGATATTATTTTTCCTATATCTTTTGCTACCTTAATATTTTTATTCCCAATAACAGTGTAACTCTTTATCTTTCGAGCGAGCTCTTTTGCTAAGCACGGGCCTTTTAAGACAGATATATTTAGTTTGTTGTTATTTTTATTAAGCTGGTCAGACATAGTAATAATTCTTTTTGTTTTATCTAACTTTAGTCCTTTAGTAAGAACCAAAATAGGAGTTTTACTTTTAAGGTGTGCTAAATATTTACTAATTATTTCTATTCCTACGGAACTTACAGCTACAACTATAAGATCCCATTTTAAATTTAACATTTCAGGAACAAATTTTTTTGTTTTTATTTTTTTTGGTAAATTAATTTTTAAAGATGGATGAAACTTTTTTTTGAGATTTAATTTACTAATTAATTTAATATTATGTGGCTCAGAAAGTGTTACATGGTGTCTATTTTCAATTAAAGGAATAGAAAAAGCAGCTCCCATTGCTCCTGATCCTATAATCAAAATTTTTTTCATATTAAAAATTAAGCTATTCCTAAATGTTTCTTTCTCTTACCGACCCAAGTTCTTATCAAATTATCAAAAATTAACCCTATAAATGCTACACAAATACCTAATGTCAGACCTATACCTGCACCATTTTTATCAGATAAAGCTTTTAAAATATATTGACCTAAATCTTCTGTCCCAATGAAAGCTCCAATAATTACCATAAATAGTGCAAAAACTATTGTTTGATTTAAACCAAGCATCATATGAGGAAAAGCTAATGGGAATTCAATTTTTGTTAATCTTTGAAACTTGTTTACACCAGACATCGTAGCAGCTTCATGTAAACCTACTGGAACACTTCTAAGGCCTTCAATTGTATATCTAGTTGCAGGAATTGTCGCGTAAACAATCACAGCAATTAAAACTGATGTGTCTGTTATTCCAAATAACATCATTACTGGAATTAAATATACAAAAGATGGAAATGTTTGAAATATATCACAAACTCCCAGCATAAATTTTGCTGCACTTTTACTTTGAAAACACAAGGTTCCAACTGTAAAACCAATTAAACACGAAATTATAACCCCAAAAGTTGCCATGTATGTTGTAACTAATGCTCTGTCCCACCATGGACTAAGAGCTATAAATAAAGTTAACCCGCACACTACTAATGCTGATCTAATTCCACCAATTAAGTAACCAGCCCCAACTACTAAAACAATTGTAGCAACAGCAGGCATCCTTAAATAAAGTGCTCGCATCGGCTGTAATACTTCTTGAATTAACCATGTATTAAATGCTTTTATATAAACGAAGAATGTATCAAAGATCCAATCAACACCTTTATTCCAGAAATCTGCAGTTGATATTCCTTTGTTATGTGGAATTTCAAATAAATAATTGAATGTACCTTTGAACAAAAAAGTTCCTACATAAGCAAGTATAATACCAATAACAAATGCGCCGATAAAAAATATAGTATTTTTATTTCTTTCGAAGAATGAAAGATTACCAAAATAATCTGTTTGTTTATTTGCCCATGCTAAAGACATTTTATCTAATAATATTGCAATAAGACTAATGCATAAACCTGCTTCTAAAGCTAATCCAATATTAAGCTGATTAAGAGCTAACAATAAATTAAAACCTAAACCTTTTGCTCCAATAAAAGCTGAAATAACTGCCATTGAAAAACAAACCATAATAACCTGGTTAACTCCGATCAATATATCTCTTCTGGCTGTAGGAATTAATACTTTGAACATTAGTTGCCAATTATTACATCCACTCATTCTGCCAGCCTCGATTACTTCAGGAGGTATGGCTCTTAATCCTAATAAAGTTAATAATATCATTGGTGGAATAGCAACTATCATAGTTATAATCACTGCTGCATGATCACCAACTCCAAATAAAACTAGCGCTGGAACAAGAACTGCATATTGTGGCATTGTTTGCATAACCAAAAGAATTGGATATAGGGCCTTTTCAACTCGTTTACTTTTAAACGCAGATATACCTAGACCCAGACCAAATATAAATGACAACGGCGCTGCAACTAAAATAAATGATAAAGTTTGCATCGATGGTTTCCACTGACCAAAAATAGAAATGTAAACCATAGTTAAACCAGCAAAAATGGCTAAACCTTTGCCACTCAATTTGTAAGATAATATTGTGGCACCTGCTGCAACTATAGTCCATGGTAAACCTGGTAACTCTGCCCATGGATTAGCATCAATAAAATCCCAACTTGTAAATGCAACAATAGTTTCTAATCCACCTAATAAAATCTCTCTAATTAATTCAATTATAAAAGTCATGAAACCTGTTAAATTTCTACTTATTTGTAATAGAAGTGGTCTTGTTTTAAATTCTTGTGTATCTTCATTCCAAAACTCCATTGGCATCCAGTCGTTCATTAGAAAAAATAGTGAATCATTTATCCATATAGGCAACCATCCAAGTAATGGAGGTAATCTCCAAAAGACATCAAAAGCATAATACCTCACCTCTTTACCTGCAAAAACAAAGGTGCTTTGGTTAGGGTCTTTAATAAACTCTGCCTGACCTCTTATAAATTTATATGTTTCAGGAACTTCGATTGCAAAACATAATGAAAAAAAAATAATTAATAAAAACAACCACTGGAATATTTTTGGATTTTTTTTTAGAAATTCCATAATTTAATTTCCATTTTTCCTTCCACCAAAAACTGTATTAATTATCTTCGTAGGATTAATAGAGCCTATAATTTTATTATTGCTATCTATAACTCCTACAGTTTTTTCTTGAGTTAGAATTTTTTCAGCAACATTTTCAATAATCTCATCTTTTGAAACTCTTAAATCTCCTAAATTATCACTTGTAGATTGATCCATCACATCTTCAATTAACAAAACTTTTTCCCTTGGGACTTCTTCGGTAAATTTCCTCACATATTCAGTTGCAGGATTTAAAACTATTTTAGCGGGAGTATCTAATTGTTCAATGATACCGTCTTTCATAATTGCTATTCGATCAGCTAGCTTTAAAGCTTCATCAAAATCGTGAGTGATGAACATTATAGTTTTTTGCAATTTATCTTGAAGTCTTAAAAATTCATCCTGCATTTCTTTTCGGATCAAAGGATCTAATGCAGAAAAAGGCTCATCTAAAAACCATATATCTGGTTCAACAGCTAAGGATCTTGCAATACCAACTCTTTGCTGTTGTCCGCCTGAAAGTTCTCTTGGAAAATAATTTTCTCTTCCATCTAGTCCAACTAACTTAACCATATCCATTGCCTTACTAATGCTATCGTCAGTATTAATTCCCTTAATTTGAAGTGGAAATGCTATATTTTCTACAACAGTTTTATGTGGTAACAGTGCAAAGCTCTGAAAAACCATTCCCATTTTATTTCTTCTAAGATCAATTAATTCTTTGTTGTTTAACTCTAATAAATCTTGACCCTCTATAAAAATTTTTCCACCTGTTGCATCTGTTAATCTTGAAATACATCTAAGTAATGTTGATTTACCTGATCCAGATAAACCCATCACAACCAACATTTCTCCTTTTGCTACTTCAAAAGAAGCATTGTTAACTCCGACTATACATCCGTTTTCTTGAAAAGTTTTTGCATCTACATTTCCATTTGCATCTTGAAGCATTTTTTCAGCATTTTCGCCAAAAATTTTATAAACAGACTCACATTTAATAACTGCATCAGACATAAATTATTATTAAGTTATACGAAATTTAGTTGAATTAATATGTATATAATACTTGTTTCTCCTTAATTAAAAATTTTTGATATAATAAATTCTAGTATCAATACCGGTACTTAAGAAACTTAATGCTTCCCCACTTACTTTAATTTTTTCATCAACCCCAACATTATTTCCACTCACTGTAAAACCTGCAAAACATTTATTTTTTTCTTCATCCCACTCAACAAATGTCTCATCAATTTTATTGCCATTAATTGTGTAAATTTCATGTGCTCTAAAATTAAGGAAATTAGCTCCCATTATTGCTCTTTGTGGAATAAGTTTTGTAGCTTTACAGACTTTCTCATAAACATCGTCAGATAATCTATGATGATCCGTTCCATCAAAAGTTACTAAAATCCCAGATGGCAGGCTTGATATTAGTTCATTTAATTTTCTCTCTTCTGCAATTCTATCTTCCTCAATTTTCATCCTTTTAACTAAATCATCACCTTCTCCAAAAATATTATTTAAAATAAAAAAAGATAAAATTATTATTAATGTAATAATTATTAATCCAACAAACTGTCTAACTGACTCTGGTAAATCCTTTAATTTAGTAAAATAATTTTCTTGATTCATTATTCTTGTAATTTTCCATTTTTCCAAATTCCTGATTTTTCTTTTCCATCCGCCCAAGTAAATGTTCCTTGGCCATTCATAAAACCATTAGCCCACTCACCTTCATAATTAGAACCATCAGGAAATATTAAGATACCTTGCCCACTCCATACACTGTTTTTAAACTCACCTTTATAAATATATCCATTCGGCCAAGTTTCTACTCCCTGACCTTGTTTCTTTGTTTCAACCCACTCACCTTCATAAGTAGTTTTATCTGTATAAACCCATTTTCCATACCCGTTTTCACAATTTCCCTCTTTACATCCAGTGCTTCGCGCAAAAACAGATGAATTGATAAAAAAAGTTATAATTAAAAATATAAAAATTTTTTTCATGGGTTTATTTTATACAAAAATTAAGTAAAAAAAAATCCCCCCCAACAAAGTTGGGAGAGATTTGTAAGTTTTATATTTTTAACCTTAATGATCGTGTGTAAATTCTTCCCACACTTTCTTATTATCGGCTAACCATTTTTTAGCTGCATCTTCATGAGTCATCTTATCCATATCAACTAAAGCTGCCATTGCTCCAATTTGACTTGTAGAAAATGACATTTTTTTGAATACTTTAGCTGCATTTGGATGAGTTTTTGGAAAATCCTCATGTGCTGCTTTTTTCAGATAGCCATCTGGAGAACCACATTTTCCATCTCCACCATCTTCTGGTCTGCAACCTGCAGTGTATGGAGGAAAATCAATAAATGTAAAACCAGCACCATCTGTAAAGTTTGGTGTCCAATTGAAAATTATTGTTCCTCTTCCTTCTTTTTCAGCAGCTGCTAATTCAGCCCAAAGTGCATCTGCACTTCCAGCAAATTTAACCCACCAAAGGTCTCCTAAACCTAAAGCGTCAACCCTTTGTGGAATTAAGTCACCGTGCCAAGTTTGTGGACCTTCCAACATTCTGCCTTTTCCATTTGGAGAGTCAGGTGTTGTAAAGTTTTTAGCACAGTCAGGGTTTTTTAAAGCAGTCCAGTCTGGTAAACCAGGACATAATCCTTTGTCTGTAACCCAGTTTGGGTATCCCATATCTTCAAGTGTTCTTGCTTCATGGTCACCCATATCTACTAAACCACCTTTGTCTAAAGCAGTTGTGAATGATTTACCGAATGCAGACTCCCACACTTCGTGAGATATAGTTACATCTCCAATTCTAATTGATTCGTAAACTGCTTGTGAGTCAGCATTTACATATTTAACATTGTTACCCATGCTTTCGAAAATTCCACCAATAACATAAGCCATTACAATTTGACTTGACCAGTTATGAGTTGGAATTACGATGGGTTTTTTGCTATCTGCAGCATTAGAAATTCCTGCAAAACTAACTACAGAAATTATAAGAGCAGATAATAATGATGTTATTTTTTTCATTTTTTCCCCTCGATTATTAATATTAATGAGAAAGTATGTTCTGATTTAAAGGTATAGTCAACTCGTTTTCATTATAATATGGTCACAATAAAATTATTATAAAAACATTGAAGATGTTAGGAATTAGTAAAGAAATAAAATATCCAGGACTAAATATTTTACCACCAGGAGTTGAAAGACATGTTGTAAATGGTGGTGGTCTTACTGCTTTACATATTTTCCCTGACGATGAGATAGAGATAATCAATAACGAAGGTAATCAAATTTGTGAAATTATCTGTTTCAATAAAGAAGGAAAATCAGATGTAGGTATTTTAAATCTTAAAAGTAACAATAATAAAAATTTTATTAGAGATATCTTAAGTAAAAAAGATGAAAGTATATTAGTAACCAATTATCAACTTAAAAAACTAAATTTAAATATTTCAAATTCAAAATCCTCAATCGTATTTGATATTGATAGTCAAATTGGCGAAAAAATTAAATTAAAGTCTAAAGATAAATGTTTTGCAATATTTGCAGCTCCTGGGCAAGACATGGATGTTACAAAGCAAAATCCACCTACCGATTTAATTATTTATATTAAAAGAGCAAATATTATTGATGACAAAGAATTGAATGTAATTCCAAACCCTGTCTTTGAACCCTCGCATGAAGAAAATATTAATAAAGCGAGCAGTATATCATACGAAGTTAAAGAAGGTGATTACATTCAAGTGATAAGTCCTACTGGAAGACAATGTTCAGACTTTGTAGCATTTGACACAAGGAAACTAGAAAAAGGAATTGAGAAAGGGTTGGATTGGCAAACAACAAGAACTTTCATGGGAAATACATTTCCAGGACCAGGATTATTTTCTAAATTTTATGATACTGACCACGAACCTTTGGTAGAAGTAATTAGAGATACAGTTGGTAAACATGATACTTTTAATCTTGCCTGTACTTCAAAGTACTATGAGGATGCTGGTTATTTTGGCCATGCAAATTGCTCTGATAATTTGTCAGAAAGTATGTCTAAGTACGGTCTTCAGAAGCAAAAAGGTTGGCACGCAATTAATTTATTTTTTAATACTTCTGAGGGTGGATTAAACTCAGTTGTTTCAGATGAATCATATTCACGTCCTGGTGATTATGTCATGTTTAGAGCCTTAAAAGATTTAACCATTGGAACTACAGCATGTCCAAGTGATATAGATCCTTGTAATTCATGGAATCCAACTAATATTTTTGTTAGAACATATGACAAAAAAAAAGAATTTACTAAATCATTTGCATTTAGAATGAAAACAGACTCTGAAAAAAAACTAACAAGAAACTCTGGCTTTTATGAAAGAACATCAAAGCTAACTAGAAACTTTATAGATGCTAGAGGTTTTTGGCTTCCAAATGATTACACAAAACATGGGCTTGTTAATGAGTACAACGCTTGTAGAAATAATGCAGTTTTAATTGATTTATCTTCATTAAGAAAATTTGAAATTATCGGCCCTGATGCAGAAGAATTATTAAATTATACACTTACAAGAAACATTAAAAAATTATCGGTAGGTCAAGTTGTATATTCTGCAATGTGCTACGAAAATGGAATGATGTTTGATGACGGTA
>CABXVD010000024.1 GCA_902515625.1 uncultured Pelagibacteraceae bacterium
AAAAATTCAAGGAGATGAAGATAGAGAAACTCTTCTTAAAAAAGAGAAAGAGTACACAATCGCAAGACAAAAAATAGAATTTTCTCTGGAAAGTTTTTATAGAAGTGCAAGTAGTCTAGTTTTTCAATTAAACAAAAGACATGTGACAAGACACATGTCAATTTTCAGATGTATAGACAGAAGATTTGAGACTGGTGAAATTTTTGTTAAATGGGATGAGGCAGCTGATGACGAGTGGTTGTTACTTATTTATATTAAAAATAATTCACCAGATGAGGGTATTGTAATTGAAGATAAAACAAATCCAGAAAAAAATATTTCACATGAATTTAAAAATAATGAAATTTTTAAGGCTTCTGACACAATGGTAGACTCTTTAACTCAGCTTATTGGCAGAAAAAGAGGCAAAAATGGCAATTAATATCTTTAAATATATTCAGTAATATTAAGGATGCTTATTGGATTAATTTTAATGGTTACCCTCTTTATAATCTTAACTTATGTTTTATCTTGGATAAGATATTTTAATAGTCTGGATCCAAGATTGGGTCAATCAACTTGGAGGTGGAGTTATGATTATCCCGTAATTGGTGTGAGAGACTTTTCAGATTTAGATGATAAAGAGTTTGTTAAATTGAGAAGAAAAAGAAATAAAATTATAACATTGATGTACTCAATTGTTTTAATAATGTTTATGCTATCAATGTCTTTGTTAAGTGAAATTATGATATTTTTTTTAGATTAATTTTTTAGTTGTTTTTTGTTTTTTATATATAGAAAATAAGCAATAATTTCATACCCATAATTAAAAATTGTAAAAATTATTGGAATTTTAAAAAATTTGTATAAAAATCTATATTTAGGTATTTTCTTCCAAACAAGTAAAAAAGCTTCAGCTCCTTCTAAAACTTTGTCATTATCTTTTACATGTAATCGTCTCAAAAGTTGCTTATCATTTTTACTAGTCTCTTTTTCAGCTTGTTGATTGTTAGTGATATCAACCCAATCTATCTCTTCGATTTTTTCTTTCTTATATAAGTTTATTTCAGACCTACAAATGTTACAAGAATTGTTAAAATATACTTTCATAGTTTAATGATTATCTTTTAGCAGATTATTGTACATGTGTAAAAAGAGCAGTTGAAAAGAAAATTTAAACCTTTATGTAATGTCTATGAGTAATTTCTTCGATAAATCTGACTTAGTAAGAAAAGATGCTGAAAATATAGTCTCAGATACTTTAAAAAATTGTGATGATGGAGAGTTATATTTGGAGGACTCAAAGTCAGAGTCGATCGTCTTAGATGATAATAAAATTAAGAGCTCAAATTATAGTTCAGATTTAGGTTTTGGATTTAGGGCTGTCTCAGAGGAAGTTGTTGCTTACTCCTATTCAAATGAAATATCTAAGGACTCTTTGAAAAGTTCAGCAGAAAATCTTCAGTCAACACTTAAATCAATAAAAGGCACATATAATAACGAGATACCAAAATCTAATAAAAAATTTTATAATGACATAAATCCCATAGAACAAAAAACTTTAAATTCAAAGCTGGAAGTTTTAAATAAAGTGAACGATTATTTAAGAAAAAAAGATGGAGCTGTAAAACAGGTTACAGCAAATTTTTTAGGTGAACATAAATCAATTGAAATAATCAGATCAGGTGGTGAGGCAATTACAGACATTAGACCATTAATTAGATTTAATGTTTCTGTAATGCTTGAAAAAAATGGTAGAAAAGAATCGGGTGTGTATGGCATTGGAGGCAGACAGTCTTATGATGATTATCTAAAAAATGATAATTGGAAAAGTGTGTGTGAAGAGGCTTTTAGAATTGCTTCAGTAAATTTAGAAAGTAAACCTGCACCAGCTGGTGAAATGAAAGTTGTTTTAGGACCAGGTTGGCCAGCAATACTTATTCATGAAGCTATAGGACATGGTTTAGAGGGTGATTTTAATAGAAAAAAAACTTCAGCATTTCATAACCTTATGGGGCAAAAAGTTGCAAGTGAAGGGGTCACAATTGTTGATGATGGCACGATAGATAATAGAAGAGGTAGTCTTACTATAGATGACGAAGGTACACCTACTGAAAGAACTGTTTTAATTGAAAACGGAATTTTAAAAAATTTTATGCAAGACCGACTGAATGCTCGTTTAATGAACACAAGATCAACTGGCTCAGGAAGAAGAGAAAACTACAGACACGTAATTCTACCGAGAATGAGAAATACAATGATGTTAAGTGGAAAGCAAACTCAAGATGAGATGATCAAATCTGTTGATAAAGGTATTTTTGCAGTTAGCTTTGGGGGTGGACAAGTAGATATTACCTCAGGAAAATTTGTTTTTAATTGTACAGAGGCCTATGAAATTGTTAATGGAAAAATTGGTTCACCAATAAAGGGAGCAACATTAATAGGAGATGGCCCATCAATTTTAAAGGAAGTTTCAATGGTTGGTAATGACATGAAAATGGATCCAGGAATTGGAACTTGTGGAAAAGCAGGCCAAGGAGTTCCAGTCGGTGTAGCGCAGCCATCCATACTAATTGATAAGATGACAGTTGGTGGAACAAAGCTTTAAGTAATGATTAAAGATCACAAGTTTTTAGATGCTAAAGCTTCTTTTTGTTTAGATATAGCAAAAAAACTTGGAGCAACTGAGGCTAGTGTTACGATAGGACACGGAGTTTCAGAAACTGTTAACTTTAGAAACAAAAAATTAGATGAGTCTAATAGATCTGATGATTTAGCATTTAGTATTGATACTTACATAGGTAAAAAAAAATCTTCAATTTCTTCCTCAAATTTATTAGATGATAATTTAAAAAATCTTATTGAAAAATGTTTTGAAACTACAAAAAATACACCGGAGGATGAATTTAATTCATTGCCAGATAAAAATCTATTAGCAAAAAATATAAAAAATTTAAATTTATTTGATGAAACTCACGTAAAAAATGAAAAAAAAATTATTTATTTAAAAGAGCTAGAAGATACAGCGTCTGAAGATAAAAAAATAATTAATACAGAGTCCAGTTTTACTGAAAATAAATCAAATTATCTTTTAGCAAATAGTGATGGCTTTTGTGGAAGTTTTAAAAAATCGTCATTTTCAGCTTCATGTGTAACAGTTGCTAAAGATGATAAAAGTATGGAGAGAGACTATGAATATTCCAGTAAAAGATTTTTTAGTGAAATAAAAGATCCAAAAGTTCTTGGTAAATTAGCAAGTCATCAAACAATAAGAAAACTTGGTCCTGATAAAATAGGAAGCGAAAAATTAAGTATAATTTTTGATAAAAGAATTGCTAAAAATATTTTAAATGCTTTTGCAGGTGCGATATCATCTTCAGCTATTGCAAGAGGAACATCATTCCTTAAGGACAAAATAAATAAACAGGTATTTTCTGACCGAATAAATATTGTTGATAAGCCAGATATTATCAAAGGTTTAGGGTCTCGAAATTTTGATGCGGAGGGTGTAAAATCTGAAACCTTAAATCTAGTGGAACAGGGCATATTAAAAAATTATCTTATAGACACCTATAATGGCAAAAAATTAAACTTAAAATCTAATGGAAGAGCAGGAGGAACTACAAATTTATACTTAGAAAATGGAAAAGTAAATTTTGAGGAATTGTTAAAAAGTAATTCAAAATGTGTTTATGTTACCGAAACTATAGGTCATGGAAGTAACTTGGTAACTGGAGACTACTCAGTAGGTGCAACAGGTTTTTTGGTTGAAGATGGTGAATTTAAATATCCTGTTAGTGAAATAACAATCGCAGGAAATTTTAAGGATATGTTTAAAAATATATTTTTAGCAAATGATTTAGATTTTGAATATTCTACAAACTCACCAACCATGATGATTGAAGGCATGACAGTTGCTGGTAAATGAGAAATTTTTGTGTAATTGGCTCAGGAATTTCTGGAGCGACAATCGCTAATCTTCTAAGCAAAAAACACTCTGTAGATTTGTATGATAAGGCAAGAGGACTTGGTGGCAGATCTTCATTCAAAAGATTAGATGAAAAGAGAGGATTTGACCATGGGGCTCAATATTTTTCTCCAAAAAGTGTGGAGTTTAAGAAGTTTACTAAAATGCTTATAGAGAAAAAAATACTAAAACTTTGGGGTGGAAATCATAAATTTTTAAGTGACAAAAAAAAAGAAAACAAAAAGCACATCAAGATTATTGGCACAAATGGAAATAGTGATATTAGCAAATATCTATTAAAAGATATTAAGTGTAATTTTCAGAGAGAGCTTAAAAAAATAAGTTTTTCAAATAAAAAATGGAATTTAACATTTAGCGATGGAATGATTAAGACTTATGAAAATTTAATTTTAACATGTCCATTTCCTCAATTAAAAAAATTATCTAAAAAATATATTCAAAATTCTTTCATCAGAGAAAAAATTAAGATGGATGCTAATGTCACTGTTTTAATAGAAATAAAAAAAACTAATTTAAATTTAAGTAGTTTTTTATTTAATGATAAAATTTTAGGTTGGGCTGGTTATGAAAATAGTAAGAAAAGATTTAAGAGTAAAACTGATCTTTGGACGTTACAAAGTACTTTTAATTGGGCAAATAAAAAAATAAAACAAAATAAAGCAAATAAAAAAATTAATTCCAAAATTTTGATCAATAAATTTTTTCAATTATCAGGAATAAAGCCAACAAAAATACTTTTTTCATTAAATCATGGATGGATGTATTCTTCAAATTCAAACCCTTTAAAATTAAAAAGTTATTGGAATTCTAAATTAAATTTAGGTGTATGTGCAGATTGGTTTAATGGACCAAGATTTGAGTCAGGATGGATAAGTGCAAATGATCTATATAAGAAAATAAATAGGTAAATTACTCGTAATTTTTTAATCTATATTCCCAATTTCCCATTCTTTGATAAGTAACTTTTACTATTAAAGAAGTTTTTTTATCCAACCAAATATCAAAATTTAATCTTTTATCATCTGGAAGTGTCATATCTTTGGAGGTTAATTTGAAATGATCAGTCTCATATTCTTCACCATTAATTATAATTTTTTCTTTTCCAACAAAAGTAACTATCTGTTCTTTTATACTACCTGATATTGGGCTTATTTGGCTACTAGCTTGTAATATTTTATGACTCCACCAGTTACCAATAGCATTTTCAACGGGGGCTTCACCAGAGAAAGAAGAGCCCACAATATCAAATTTTTTGGTTTCTTTGTTTAAAGTTAGGTTCACAAATTTTTCTTTTTTATTCTGTAGAGTTTTAGAATTAAAAGAAATCAATTGATCTTTCAAATATTTTTCTTCACCAATACCCTCTACCTCAAAAACTGTTGCTCCTAAAAGTTTTACCTCAAATTTGAATTGATTAGTTACTAGAGTAATATCGTTTTTTTTTGAAAAAAAATAATAATTATAACCAATCAATTCATTATTTCTTAAAATTTCCATCTCAATTTTTTTATAGTTACTGTAATGACCAATATGAGCATATGATGCAAAACAAATAAAAATAAATATGATGCTGAGTGAGATTTTTTTCATTATAAGCAAGTATTAATAATTTTATAACTAACAGTATAATATGTTTTTATCTATTAAAAATATCCCTAAAGTATATTGGAGCTCAGATAAAAGCTTTAACTTCAAACCAAAATTTTCAACATCTTTTTTTTTAATTTTTGGTTTAATTATCTTTGGTTTTGGAGAGGGATTATTAATATTATCAACTACAGGAAATTCCCCCTGGTCTGTACTAGCAGAGGGAATATCAAAAAACTCTAAATTATCTATCGGTGCAGCAACATTTTTAGTTAGCGTAGGTGTACTTTTTTTATGGATATTTCTTAGACAGAAGCCAGGGCTTGGAACTATTTTTAATATAATTATCATTTCTGGAATGATTGATGTTACTCTATATTTTTTTGATCCACCTTCATCTAACATGTTAAAGTATTTATTAGCAATATTTTCGGTAATGCTGGTTGGTATAGGAAGCGGTATTTATTTAGTAGCAAATCTTGGACCAGGTCCAAGAGATGGATTAATGACTGGATTAACAAAAATGACAAACTTACCTATTGCTTTAGTCAGAGCATGTTTAGAAATTTCAGTTGTAATAGCTGGATGGTATCTAGGTGGAACGGTGGGTCTTGGAACTTTGATTTTTGCTTTTGGAATTGGACCTTGCGTTGCTTTTGGATTATTTATTGTTAATAAAATATTTAGTTAGGCTGCTGCTCCAGATTTTTCACTTCTCTTTCTTTCATGAGGATCAAGAATAGATTTTCTTAATCTACAAGACTCAGGAGTAATTTCTAATGCCTCATCTGTATTAAGCATACTCAATTGTTCCGCTATTGACATTTTTCTAACTGGGGTGAGAACAACGTTTTCATCGGTTCCTTGTGTTCTCATATTTGTCAATTTTTTCCCCTTCATTACATTTATTATCATGTCCCCTGGTTTTGGAGATAATCCAACTATCATCCCAGGATATACAGGGTCGTTGTGTGTTACAAACATTTCCCCTCTAGCCTGCAAGTTAAATATTGCAAAAGCAACTGCTTTTCCTTGCTCCATTGCTATTAAGGCTCCGTTTCTTCTACCTTCCATTTCACCTTCAAAGGGACCATAACTATGGAATATTCTATTGATCACCCCGTTCCCTTTTGTAAGGGTTAAGAATCTACTTGTGTACCCCATTAGACCTCTAGTTGGTGCATGAAAAACAAGTCTTTTTTTATCTTTACCGGTATCTTTTAAATCTATCAATTTACCTTTTCGTCTGTTCATAGAGTCTATTACTTTTGAAGAATACTCTTCATCTAAATCCATTGTAATTTCCTCAATGGGTTCGAGTTTTTTTCCGTTTTCATCTTTTTGATACAAAACTTTAGGTGGGCTTACTGTCATTTCAAATCCTTCTCGTCTCATTTGAGTTAGTAAAATTTCTAACATAAGTTCGCCTCTACCACTTACAACAAATGAGTCATTTCCATCATTTTCTTCAAAATTTATTCCTACATTATTTTGAGCTTCTTGAAGCAGTCGATCTCTAATTTGAGTGCTTGTGAGCTTTTTACCCTCTTTTCCTGCAAGAGGAGAAGTGTTGACTGTTATAGTAATGGACATTGTAGGAGGATCTATTGGTGTTGCAGAAATAGGCTCATTTACATCTAAATCACAAATAGTATCTGCAACATTAGCTTTTTCTAATCCAGCTATTACTACAATATCTCCAGCTTCACCAACTTCAATTGGCACTTTTTTTGTTCCTTCATATCTGAAAATTTTAGTAAGTTTTCCTTCATCAACTTTCTCACCCTTTAAATTAATAGCTTTTATTGATTGATTAGCTTTAGCAGTTCCTTGAGTAATTCTACCTACTAAGCTTCTTCCTAAAAAACTGTCAGCGTAAAGAAGTGTAGATAACATAGCAAAAGGTTTGGTTTTTTCAAATTTTGCTGGTTTTACATGGTTAAGAATTAAATCTAAAAGTGGATTTAAATTTTCCCTAGGTCCTTCTATATCAACGTCTGCCCAACCAGATCTACCACTAGCATATAAAACTGGAAAATCTAATTGTTCCTCATTTGCATCTAGACTTACAAATAAGTCAAATGTTTCATCTAAAACTTCATTAGCCCTTTGATCTGCTTTATCAAGTTTGTTTATTACAACAATTGGTTTAAGTCCTTGTTTTAATGCTTTTGAAAGAACAAATTTTGTTTGAGGCATAACACCTTCTGCTGAGTCTATCAGCAATAGAGCACCATCAGCCATACTTAAAACTCGTTCGACTTCTGCAGCAAAATCTCTGTGGCCCGGTGTATCAATAATATTTATTCTAGTATCTTTCCAATTAATGGATGCAGGTTTTGCTAGAATTGTAATTCCTCTCTCCTTTTCAAGCTCACCAGAGTCCATCAATCTTTCGTCAACCACTTCATTTTCTCTAAACGATCCACTTTGTTTCATTAAGTTATCTATTAAAGTAGTTTTGCCATGATCTACATGGGCGATAATAGTAATGTTTCTTATATCATTAGTCATAAAATGTGGTTCTTATACA
>CABXVD010000025.1 GCA_902515625.1 uncultured Pelagibacteraceae bacterium
TTTGGAGGAACAACACAAGTTTCTAAAGAACCACCAAAAATGGTTTTAGATAAAATTGTAAGTGTTAGATTTGATACTAATGTTAATAATCTTACCTGGGATTTTAAAGCAAAATCTAATGTAATTGATGTTAAAGTTGGTCAAGTTAACAAAATAGAATTTGAAGTAGAAAATTATGGTGATGACACCACTTATGGAGTTGCTAGCTTTAACGTTTCACCTTCAAGCTTTGGAAAATACTATAGTAAATTAGGTTGTTTTTGTTTTGAAAAGCAGGAGCTGAAAGCCGGAGAAAAAGCAACTTATGTTATGACTTTTTATTTAGATCCAGAACTTGTCAATGATCCAACCGTAAAAAATTTACAGGATGTAACTATGTCGTATACTTTTTTCTCGACAGAATACTATAAACAATCATAATCAAGAAAAATGTCAGCTGAAAAAAAACATGATTATCACCTGGTAGACCCAAGTCCTTGGCCTATATATGTATCCTTTTCATGCTTAGTATTAGCAATAGGAACAATTTTTTACATGCATAACGATGTTTCATGGGGAATGTACCTTGGATTAGCACTAGTTATTTATGGAGCTTATATGTGGTTCAGAGATGTTGTGATTGAAGCAGAACATCAAGGTCATCATACTCCTGTTGTGCAAATTCATCACCGATATGGAATGACATTATTTATTGCATCAGAAGTGATGTTCTTTGTAGCTTGGTTCTGGGCATATTTTGATATTAGTTTATTTCCAAACGAGTTTGTTGGAAATGTTTGGCCTCCAAAAGATATTGAAACATTTGATCCTTGGGATATCCCACTAATTAATACTTTAGTATTATTGTTATCTGGAACTACAGTTACATGGTCCCACCATTCTTTACTTGAAGGTGATAGAAAAGGATTTATTCAAGGATTAACTGCAACAGTTGTTCTTGGTTTCTTTTTTACATTACTACAAGCTTATGAATATCATCATGCCACTTTTGATTATTCAGGTCACATTTATGGAGCAGTTTTTTATATGGCTACGGGTTTCCACGGATTTCACGTAATAGTTGGAACAATATTTTTAGCTGTTTGTTTATGGCGAGGAAAATTAGGTCACTTTACTAAAGACCATCATTTTGGATTTGAAGCAGCAGCTTGGTACTGGCATTTTGTTGATGTAGTTTGGTTATTCTTATTTGCTGCCATTTATATTTGGGGAAGTTAATTTACAACTCTTGAAGAATAAATTTTTATTTTCAGTATTTGTTTGGTTTATAATTCTTGTTCTTCTCTTATTAGGTTTTTGGCAAATTTATAGATTAAATTGGAAGCTAGATTTAATAAATCAAATTGAAAATTCTCTAAAAAATGATCCTGTAGAATTAACTCAAACCAATAAAAAAAACTATTTAAGAATAAAAACCTCAGGTCAAATTGATTTTGATAATCAAATTTACTTATATCATTTGAATGAAAAAGGAAAACCTGGGTTTGAAGTAGTGAACCCAATATTGATTGAAAATGAAAACTTTTTAATTAACAGAGGCTGGATACCTTTTGATAAAAAAGATCTACCAGAAATCAATCAAATCAATCAAAATGAAATACTTGGAACTTTAATGTTACAATCTAAGTCAAGTATGTTTAAGCCCCAAAATGAAATTAAAAAAAATTATTGGTTCACCCTTGATAGAGATGATATTTTTAATCAGACTGGAAGAAAATTTTCTAATTATATTATTTATTTAAATGGAAACTATAAAATTCCAAAACCAAGAGTGATCACTGCAAAAATTTCAAACAATCATAAAAAGTATGCAATTACTTGGTTTTCAATGGCGATTTCAATTCTTTTAATATATCTATATTTTAGAAAAAAAAATTATTAGATGAAGTATATAAGCACAAGAGACAAATCAAAAAACTTTGAATTTAAAGATGTTTTTATTAAAGGCCTTGCTGATGATGGCGGTCTTTTTATCCCAGAGACTTTACACAAATATTCAGAGTCTGAAATTAATGATTTTAAAAAACTAAGTTATTCAGATTTAGCAAAAAAAATTATTCATCCATTTATTGGTAATTTTACTTCAGAAGGTGAGTTAAGTAAAATAATAGAAAAATCCTACTCAGTTTTTAGAAAAGATAATGTTATTGATCTTATTAAAGTGGGCGACCGTTCCGTGCTTGAATTGTTTCATGGTCCAACCTTAGCTTTTAAAGATGTTGCAATGCAACTTTTAGGTAATTTTTATGAATTTTATTTAAATAATGAAAATGAAAAGATTAATATTGTAGTTGCCACATCAGGAGATACTGGTGCAGCTGCCATAGATGCAATTAAAGGGAAAAAAAACTTAAATATATTTGTTCTTCATCCTCATAACCGTATTTCACCTGTTCAAAGAAAATTAATGACAACCGGAAAAGATGAGAATGTATTCAATATTGGTGTAAAAGGTAACTTCGATGATTGTCAAAATTTAGTTAAATCCATGTTTTCAGATAAAGAATTTTCTAATCGGATAAACATGTCTGGTGTTAATTCAATTAATTGGGCCCGAATTATTGCGCAAAGTGTATATTATTTTTATTGTTATTTTTTAGCTGAGGATGACAATCAGCCAATAAATTTTTCAGTACCAACTGGAAATTTTGGAGACGTATATGCAGGTTATTTGGCAAAGAAGTTGGGTCTTCCAATTAATAAATTAATAGTAGCCACAAATCAAAACGACATTTTACATAGAGCTATTTCAAAAGGTAAATATGAGACCGAACATGTCTCTGAAACTATTTCGCCAAGTATGGACATTCAAATTGCAAGTAATTTTGAGAGATTAATTTATGATTTAAATAATCATGATAGTTCACAAACTTTAGATGATATGAAAAATATTAAACAGAATGGTAAATATACAATCGACGATGAGAAATTAAAAAAAATTAATCAAGATTTTTTGTCGGCAAGAATGAGTGAGCAGGAAACACTAGATGTGATAAAAAATATTTATGAAAAATTTAATATCATTTTAGATCCACACACAGCTATAGGGTATGGAGCTTTTGATAAACATGATTTAAAAGGAAACAATATTGTTCTTGCAACTGCACACCCATGTAAATTTCCAGATGCAATTTTAAAGGCTATAAACTTGAAATCTGATTTACCAAATGAATTAAAGTTTATTTTGGATGAGAAAGAAAATTATGGTATAATTGAAAATAATCTCAAAGAAATTAAACAATATATTTTAGGAAAAATTAAATGAAAATTAAAGAGGGGGATAAAATTCCAAATTCAGAATTTTACTATTTAGACAAAACTGGTGCTCCAAAAAAAATATCTACATCTGAGTTGTTTAATAATAATAAAACAATAGTTATAGGGGTTCCTGGAGCTTTTACTAAAGTTTGCTCCGCTAAACATTTGCCAGGTTATGTTAACAATTTTGAAGCTGCTAAAAAAAAGGGGATTACCAGAATTATTTGTGTTTCAGTAAATGATCCAAATGTAATGAAAGCTTGGGGTGATAGTCAAAAGGTAGAGGAAAAGATTTTTATGGCAGCAGATCCATACTGTGAATTTACTAAATTAATTGGTGCGGATATTGATAGATTTGACAGAGGTCAAGGAACTCGATCAGCAAGATATACTATGCTGGTTGAAAATAATATTGCAACTAAGATAAAAGCTGAAGAAGATACAGCGACCTGTGAGATGTCAGCTGCAGAGAATTTTTTAGTTTCAATTTAAATTAGCTGCTTTTTTAGCCAACATATCCACTTCTTCATTTAGAGGATCTCCGGCATGTGCTTTAACCCAATTCCATTTTACGTTTAAGGATTGGTTTAGTTTATGTAATTCAAGCCATAAATCTTTGTTTTTAACATTCTCTTTTTTTGATGTTTTCCAGTTATTTAATACCCAAGTATTAATCCACTCAGTAATTCCATTTTTTACATATTTTGAATCTGTAAATATCTCTATTGGATCTTTTGAGTTTGTATTTTTTAAGGCTTTAATTGGAGCCATAAGTTCCATTCTGTTATTTGTCGTATTTTTTTCATTTCCACTAATTTTTTTAATTTCTCCATTGATATTAATTATTGCAGCCCATCCACCATTTCCTGGATTAGACAGGCAGGAACCATCTGTATAAATTTTAATCATCTGGGTAAATAATCTTTATAAGAATTTAAGCTATTATGAGTAAGTAGTTTTTGATAATACTCGTTAGGATTTTTTATCTTTATTAAAGCTGTTTTAGGAGTGTTAGAATAATCATAAATTCTAGTTAATAAGTAACGCAAAGCTGCCCCTCTACATAAGATATTAATAGCATTTTTTTCTCTAGAGGAAATTTTCTTAATACTCTCATAGCCTTTAATTAAACTTTTAATTTTTTGTTTATTCATTGAAAATTTTTTACCCTTTAGGTCAAAACATAGAGCATTAATACAAATTGCAATCTCATACATAAAATAATCGTTTCCAGCAAAGTAAAAATCTATAATCCCTGAGAGTTTATTTTTTTTGAAAAAGATATTATCAATAAATAAATCTCCATGAATAATGCCGTTTGGTAATTTTTTTGGCCAATGCTTATTAATATCCTTTAAATTATTTTTCAAAAAAAGATCTATTTTTGAAAATTTATTGCCTTTAAACTTAATACTTTTTAGTAAAGGATTAAGATTTTTTATACCCATTGAGTTTTTGCGATAAAGTTTTAGTTTTTTTGTAACCAAATGCATTCGCGCAGTAATTTTTCCAACTGAGTAACAATCTTTGATATTAAGTTTTTTTTTATCTTTTCCCTCTAAAAAAGATACAATACAGGCAGTCTTTTTTTTTAATTTTATTAGATAACTATCACTTCTAGTTATCAGAGGTTTCGGACAATCTATTCTAGAGCTATTTAAATTATCCATTAGTTGCATAAAAAAGGGAACCTCTTTTTCTGAAACTCTTTTTTCAAAAATAGTTAAGATAAATTTTTTATTTTTTGATTTTAATAAATAATTTGTGTTCTCAATTCCTTGTTTAATTCCTTGAAAGTTTATAATTTTTTCAATATCAAAATTATTATTTATTAGTCTAATATCATTCTTATCTATTTTTGTATAAACAGCCATCTAATTTAATCTGTTGGGGACTTTAAAAATTACATTTTCTTTTATTATTTCAACTTCATTTATATTTATAGTAAATTTATTTTTGAGTGCATTTATAAAATTTTCAACTAAAATTTCTGGAGCAGACGCACCTGATGATATACCTATAGTATTAAACTTTTCTATTTCATCATATGGAATTTCACTTTCGGAATGAATTAAGTGAGCATTCTCACATCCTGATTTTTTTGCGACTTCAACTAATCTTACAGAGTTTGAGGAATTTCTACTTCCAATCACAAAAAACATTTCACATTGTTTTGCAATATTCTTTACAGCAGCCTGCCTATTTGTTGTTGCATAACAAATATCTTCCTTCATTGGTTCTTTCATTGATGGATATTTATTTTTTAAGATTTTTATTATTTCTTTAGTGTCATCTACCGATAAAGTCGTTTGAGTTATATAGGCAATTTTATCAAATCTTTCAGTGTGATAATTTTTAGCCTCATACTCATTCTGAATTAGTTTTACTGCACCATCTGGGAGCTGCCCCATAGTTCCAACAACTTCTGGATGGTTTTCGTGTCCAATTAAAATAATGTGATATCCAGCTTTATTTAGATTTTCTGCTTCTCTATGTACTTTTGAAACCAAAGGACATGTTGCATCAACATAAGTCATTTTATAATTTTTTGCATCTTCTGGTATTTTTTTGGGAACACCATGAGCAGAAAAAATAACAGGTCTAGTTTTATCCTTAATTTCTTCAAGTTCTTCTACAAATATGGCTCCTTTACTCTTTAAATCATCAACTACGTGTTTGTTGTGAACTATTTCATGACGAACGTAAACTGGAGCACCAAATTTTTGAATTGATTTTTCAACAATTTCAATTGCTCTTTCAACACCTGCGCAAAATCCACGTGGCGCAGATAATAGGATGTTTAATTCTTTATTTTTCATTTTTTTCTAAAAAATATTCCAGCAATATATGTGGAAAGGTCAAAGACGCCAAACCTATAAAAATTATTTTTAATATCGCACTATTTAATTCATAGACATTATTTAGGAAATAAAGACCCACTAAACAGAAAATAGCAGTCAAAACTGTTAATGGAAAAGCTTTTTTAACAAATAACTGAAAACCGTTTTTTAGGTTTGTGTTATCCATTTCAACAGAAAGTGAAATTGTGTGCCTAATAGAATGTAAAAAACAAAAGTAAATTGTGAATGCAACTAATGGAGATAGGTAATAGTTTAAAATTATAATTGAGAAAAAATCTAATAAAATTGCAAATTTTTTAAAGTTAAACTCAGTTAAAAATAAAATAATACTCGACAGCGCACTTAAACCAATAGCTATTTCAATAATTTTATAGTTTTCAATAAAGCTTAAACTTGAGTAAAATTGCTCATTATCAATCAGCAACATTTTAAATATATACACCGTCTCATCGAAATTGAAGTATAAAGGAGTAATAATAACCAATAAGCCTCTCAAAAAATAAAGTATTGAAATTAAATTTGAACTTTTATTTATTAAAAATTGTGTATCTTCTTTACCAAAATGAAACGACGCAACTGCCAAAAAAATTATTAAGGTAATAGCTGGTAAAACAGTCCATATCAATATTACTGAGATAGCTATTAATATGTAAAATAAATAAAAAATATAAGATTTTTTAATATTTAAAATTGTGAGAAGTTTTTTACCTTTTAAATAGATTTACGTTTTTTATATTTTCTATGTTTTTTCTTATGTATCTGCTTTGCTCTTGAATATTTAGGAAAGTATAACCGGTACTTAATCTAGTCATGCCTCCTGCTGATCCTATGTTAATTTCATTTGATTTATTAACATTTTTTTGTCTAAAAAGGGGAATGGCTCCTTGTTCTCTAAAATGTATTTTACATTGTCTTAAGTTTAAATGATTACTTAGGTAGTCATCAATTTGTTCATCATAATCATTTAGTGAACTGTTATTGAGTTCTGATATCCAAGTAGTTTCAACAAGGGCTGTCTTTTTTGTAAAGGGGAGTGTGTAAAAAAAATGCACTCTATTTCTTTGATCACATTTAAAATCCATTAAATTAAATATTTCTTCATCAAAAAAATCTTTTCGAGTTTCTATCTCCACACCACAAAAATGTTGCCACAACTCGCTTTTTTTATTTTCAAAATTAGGCACACTATTAAATACAATTGAATTTGATTTATCTATTTGATCAATACTTTTAAAAAAATAAATATTTTCATTCAATTTAAGTTTTGAAAGTATTTTTTCATAAAATATACCACTATCAATCGTCTGATACGGGGTAGATTGGCAATCTACATATTTTGTTTCATATGTTGTATTTATTGAAAAATTATTCCAACTTTTTTTTACACAATCATCAAAGTTATGTGGAAAAACCTTCCAAAAAGACCAGGTTTTATCTCTTTTATAATCATCTCTTGGTTCAATGATTGCTAAAGTTTTATTTTTTAATTTATTGTTAATTTCTAGCTCATATGCCAATGAAAGACCCGCACAACCTCCACCAATAATTATGTAGTCAAATTCTCTC
>CABXVD010000026.1 GCA_902515625.1 uncultured Pelagibacteraceae bacterium
ATAAAATATTTTTTTATTAGTATATTTTGATATTAATTTTTTTACCAATAAACAATTTAATTTTGTAATTTTTGTAATTGATAATTTAATTTTATTTAATTCATGAAAAAAAGTTACAAACAAATTTCCTTTATATGAAATCCACTTTCGACCATATTGACCTTTTCCGTTTGTTTGGATCTCTGAAATTACCATTCCGTATTTACAATTAGTTTTTTTAATAATTCGGATAGCAGTAGTGTTTGTACTTTTAACTTTTTTAAATTTAAATTTTTTGAATTTCATTAAATAATAACAATTCTTGAAACTACCTCAATTAATTGACTTGGAAAAATGAAGTACAAAAGAATTAATATTGTTGAGAAAGTAATTGAAAATTTTAACCATATTCCATGATCTGAGTCATATTTTTCTTTTTCTTTATCAAAATAGATTATTTTAATAATTCTAAGATAATAAAATGCAGCAATTACAGTTGATAGTAATCCAACTATTGCTAAAAAGTACATCGATTGCTCTATTACTGCTTTAAATACATAGAATTTTGCAAAGAAACCAGCTAAAGGTGGAATTCCAGCAAGCGAAAATAATATTATTAATAAAGAAAGCGATAACATTGGGTGGTTTTTTGAAAGACCTGAAAGATCATCTATATCTTCATAATATTGGTCATTTCTTTTTAACATCAGCAAACATGAAAAAAGAGCTAAATTCATTACCACATAAATACAAATGTATGTTATTGAACTTTGAATTCCATCGTTAGAGCCAGTAGCTAAGCCAGCTAAAGTATATCCAATATGTCCGATTGAGCTATAAGCTACTAGCCTTTTAATATTAGTTTGACCTATTGCTGCAATTGCTCCAAAAATCATAGAAGCTATAGATAAAAATACAATAATCATTTGCCATTGGTCTATTAAATTTAAAAAAGGAACATATAGAAATCTTATGAATACTGTAAGAGCTGCAATTTTGGGTACCATAGTAAAGAAAAGTGTTACTGTTGTTGGGGAACCCTCATAAACGTCTGGTGCCCACATATGAAATGGAACTGCAGAAATTTTAAACGCTAAACCAACTAATATAAAAACAATACCAAAAGTTAGAGCGTATTCGTTTGATGTAAGTTGATTTGTTATAACATCGAAATTTGTTGAACCAGAAAAACCATAAATTAATGAACAGCCATATAATAATAGACCAGATGAAAGTGCACTTAGCACAAAATATTTTAATCCAGCTTCAGATGACTTTAATTGGTCTCTATTAAAAGTTGCCAAAACATAAAGGGCCAGAGATTGTAATTCTAATCCCATGTAAAAAACCATAAGATCATTAGAGCTAATCATAATCATCATTCCTAATACAGAGCTTAATATCAAAATAGGATATTCAATTTTAAAAATTTTAAATGTTTTTAGATAATTAGATGAAATACCTAAAACCAAAAAACCACCAATAAGGGTAATAATTTTCATTAACGAAGCCATATGGTCAATAACAACACTGTCATTAAATAACGTAATTCTATTAACTGAAAAAGTTTCATTAATAACAAAAATTATTGCAATCAAAAATGTAATTAGAGATAGATTAAAAGTTAATTGTGAACTTTCTTTTTTAAAAACACCCAAAATCAATAAAAACATTACTGATAAAGAAACAAATATTTCAGGTAAAACTAAATTGAGATTATCCATACTACTTGCTCGCTATACTTAAATTATGCATATTAATTAAATCTGTTACAGAAACTTCAATAGTGTTAAATAAAGGTTCTGGATAAAATCCGAAAAATAAAGTTGGCACTGCTAAACATGTTAATATTAAATACTCAGATTTGTTCAAATCTACCATTTGTTTTAAATCATCATTTACTAGTTTTCCAAAAACGACTCTTTTATAAAGCCACAGCATATAAGCAGCACCTAAAATTACTCCAAAACTTGCAATCACTGCTACCAAAAAATTATCTTTAAAAGCACCCATTAATATTAAAAATTCACCTACAAAACCAAAAGTGCCAGGTAAACCTAGTGCAGCTAATGTAAATAACATAAATAAAATAGAGTACTTAGGTATGATTGTAACTATACCGCCATATGATTTAATTAGTCTTGAGTGCATCCGATCATATACAACACCAACACATAAAAATAATGCTGCGGAAACTAGTCCGTGGCTCAACATTTGAATAATACTTCCTTCTATACCTTGTTGTTGTAAAGTAAAAATTCCAAGAGTAACGAAACCCATGTGTGCAACTGATGAATACGCAATTAGTTTTTTCATATCTTCTTGCATTAAAGCTATGAAAGAAGTGAAAATAATTGCTATCACACTTAAAGTATAAACTAATGGTGTAAAAACTTCTGATGCCAGGGGAAACAGTCCAAGAGAAAATCTAATAAAACCATAACCTGCCATTTTAAGTAATATTGCAGCTAAAAGAACAGATCCTGCTGTAGGTGCCTCAACATGTGCATCTGGTAGCCATGTATGAACAGGCCACATAGGTGTTTTCACGGCAAAAGAACTAAAAAATGCAAGCCATAATAAATTTTGGTATTTTGCATCAATGCCTAGTTCGTAAAGTGCAATTACATCTGTAGTACCTGATATCCAGTAAATAGATATTATAGCAACCAACATCAAAACAGATCCTAGCAAAGTGTATAAGAAAAATTTAAATGCAGAGTAAACTCTTTTTGGACCGCCCCAAATACCTATTATTAAAAACATTGGAATTAATCCAGCTTCAAAGAATAAATAGAAAACAACTAAATCAAGAGCACAGAAAACTCCAATCATGAAACTTTCCATAATTAATATTGCAATTAAGAAATCTCTTAATCTATTTTTGACAGAGTTATTTACAGAAACAATACATAGAGGTGTTATAAAAGTCGTTAATAAAATAAATAAAATTGAAATTCCATCTACTCCAACTTTGTAATTAATAAAATCTTTTATCCAAATTCTTTCCTCAACAAATTGAAAGGAAGAAGTTGTTTGGTCAAAAGATATCCACAAATAAATTGAAATTAAAAAATTTACAATTGTGGTAAATAAAGCAACATATTTTGCTGTTAAATTATTTCCATCTTTATCTTTTGTAAAAAATAAAAATAGAGCTCCAACTATTGGTAATAAAATTAGAGATGATAAAATAGGAAAGTTCATTATCTTACAATTAAAAAAGTTAAAAAGGCAGAGAAACCTACAAGCATTACGAATGCATACTGATAAATAAATCCACTTTGAAATTTATTTGCTTTAATTGAGCATTTTTTTATTAAAGATGAGATTCCATCTGGGCCAAATCCATCAATTATTGTGCCATCAAAAAATTTCCACAAAAATAAACCTAAACGCTTTGAAGATTTAATGAACAAAACTTCATACAATTCATCAAAGTACCATTTTTTAACTAAAAAATTATATAAAGGTTTATTCAGTGACACTATTCCATTTGGAATTTCTTTATTTTTAACAAATAGATAATAAGCAATAGGAATTGATATTGTTACTAAGCAAGGCGTTAAAAGTAAAAACCATGTAGGTGGATGATCAGTGCTTAAGGGTTCTAAAAACTTTATAGACTCTGCCCAAAAATAATTTTCACCACCACTACCAATAAAAAGTCCTTTAAATAAAACCCCAGCAAAAATTGCACCTATTGAAAGAATAAATAATGGAATAAGCATTACTATTGGAGATTCGTGAGTTTCCTCTATTTTTATCTCTTTGTTGTTATATTCTCCATGGAAAGTCTTAAATATTAACCTCCAAGAATATATTGACGTTAATAGTGCTGTTAGTATTCCTATACCAGCAGCATAATAACCTGTGGTATTACCTTTAAGATAAGCAAATTCTATAATTGCATCTTTTGAGTAAAAACCTGATAAGAAAGGAAAACCAGTCAATGCTAGTGTTCCAATGATCATTAATGCATAAGTGTATGGTAATTTTTTCCATACTCCTCCCATTTTATTAATATCTTGCTCATCTTTAAAAGCATGAATAACAGAGCCAGAACCTAAAAATAGTAAGGCTTTAAAAAAAGCATGAGTAAACAAATGAAACATCGCAACATTATAAGCGCCGACCCCAGCAGCAAAAAACATGTATCCTAATTGGCTACAAGTGGAATATGCAATAATTTTTTTTATATCAGTTTGTACTAAAGCTACTGTTGCTGCAAAGAAGGCTGTTGTCATGCCAATAATTGTTATTAAATTTAGTATTAAGGGTGAGTATTCATAAATAGGAGAACATCTTACTACTAAAAAAACTCCTGCTGTTACCATAGTAGCTGCATGTATTAATGCAGATACCGGAGTTGGACCTTCCATTGCATCTGGCAACCAGGTATGTAATAAAATTTGAGCTGACTTACCCATTGCTCCAATAAATAAAAGTAAGCAAATCAAATCTATTGCTTTAATTTCAAATCCTAAAAACAGTAAATTTTTATCAACAACTGCTGGTATTTGTTGAAAAACTTCAGAGTAATTTACTGTACCAAATAAATAAAATATTAAAAATATTCCTAAAGCAAATCCAAAATCTCCAACTCTGTTTACAACAAATGCTTTTATTGCTGCAGCATTAGCACTTTCTTTTTTAAACCAAAAACCTATTAGGAAATACGAACATAAACCTACTCCCTCCCAACCAAAAAATAATTGAACAAAATTATCCGAGGTTACGAGCATTAACATTGCAAATGTAAAGAGAGATAAATACGCCATAAATCTTGGTTTATGTGGATCGTGTGACATGTAACCAATTGAGTAAATATGAACCAAAGAAGATACAGAGGTAACCACAACCAACATTACAGCTGACAAGGGATCAATTAACATAGACCAGTTTACATCCAATGATCCTGAGTTGATCCAAGTTGCAATTACTATGTTTTCTTCATACTGATTTACGATTACTTGATATAAAACAAAAATAGATAGTAAGGCTGAAATTGAAACCAAAGCACTTGTGACTATTTCAGAATTTCTATCCCCAATGTATTTTCCAAAGAAGCCAGATATTATTGATGCGATTAATGGAAGGAATATGATTGAAAGTTCCATTCTTATCCTTTCAACTCATCTATATGCTCAACCCTAATAGTTCCTGAATTTCGGTAATACACTACAATAATTGCAAGTCCAATTGCTGCTTCCGCAGCAGCTACTGTTAAAATAAATAATGTGAAAACCTGACCAGTTAAGTCTCCCAGAAAAATTGAAAAAGAAACTAAATTAATATTAACAGCTAATAGTATTAATTCGATACTCATCAATATAACGATAATATTTTTTCTGTTTAAAAATATACCGATAATTCCAATTGAAAATATAATTGCTCCTAATGTTAAGTAATGCCCCAAACCTATTTCAGTCATCAATCTTAACTCCCTTATTAGATTCAACGTTTAATACTTTCACACCATCTGATCTCTCTCTTGAAATTTGCTTTATATAGCTTTGTGTTTTTACTCCCACTCTTTTTCTAAAAGTAAGAACAATTGCTCCAATCATAGCAACCAATAAAATCATTCCACTGATTTGAAAAACATGGATATAATCGGTATACAATACTTGACCTAAAGAATGAGTGTTGCTAACTTTAGCAAATTCCAAAGAATTATTTATATCAAATAAATCTGGTTTATATTTCCAACCACCGACAACAATTATTAACTCAACAAATATTAGAGTGCTTATTATTAGACCTACGGGAATATGTTTTGAGCTTTCTTCAGATGAAAACCATTGATTTTTTTGTTGAGCAACATTTAACATCATAACAACAAACAAAAATAAAACCGCTACAGCTCCTACATAAACAATTAGCATAATCATCCCTAAAAACTCTGCCCCAATCATAATAAAAAGACACGAAATACTTATGAAATCTAGGATTAAAAAAAAAACAGAGTGAACTGTATTCTTAGAAGCGGTAACCATTATTGCAGAGACAATAGCTATGATTGAAAATGTATAAAAGAAAATGGAGTGTGCGATCATTTTTATCTGTGAGAACTATCAGCTTTAATATTAGCCTCTAAAATATTTTCCCATCTATCACCGTTATCTAGAAGTTTATCCTTTGTGTAGTAAAGTTCTTCTCTTGTTTCAGTTGAAAATTCAAAGTTTGGACCCTGAACTATAGCATCTACAGGACAAGACTCTTCGCACAATCCACAATAAATACATTTCATCATATCAATGTCATAGCGGGTTGTTTTTCTACTTCCATCTTCTCTTTGAGTTGATTCAATTGTTATCGCCTGAGCTGGACACACGGCTTCACATAATTTACATGCAATACATCTCTCCTCACCATTTGGATATCTTCTTAATGCATGCTCTCCTCTAAAACGTGGACTTATTTTACCTTTTTCAAATGGATAATTTATTGTTTTTTTTGATTTAAATACTTCTTTAATAGCCATATACAAACCGCTTGCAAAGTCTGTCATAAATATGGTTTTAAAAAATCTTGATATTTTCATAATTAATTTACTGGTAGAAGATTAAAATAAAACAGATAACTTGCCGTCAACACAACCCATATTAAAGATAATGGAAGGAATACTTTCCAACCTAATTTCATTAGTTGGTCATATCTATATCTTGGAACAATAGCTTTAACTAAAGCAAACAACAAAAATAATAGTAATATCTTTAATACTAACCATATAGGTCCAGGTACTAAAGTAAAAGGATATATTTCAAGTGGCGATAGCCATCCACCCAAAAATAAAATCGCACCAATTGCACACATTAAAAGAATATTTGCATATTCACCAAGCCAGAACATTGCATACATCATTCCAGAATATTCTGTTTGATATCCAGCAACTAATTCAGCTTCAGCTTCTGGTAGATCAAATGGTGGTCTATTCGTTTCAGCTAATGCAGAAATAAAAAAAATAACAAACATTGGAAATAACGGAATAACAAACCATAAGTTTTTTTGAGCTATAACAATATCATTTAAATTAAGTGATCCTACACACAGAAGAACGTTGATAATTATCACTCCAATAGATACTTCATAAGACACCATTTGTGCTGCAGACCTAATTGCACCTAAGAAAGGATATTTAGAATTTGAAGCCCATCCTCCCATTATAATTCCATAAACACCAAGAGATGAAACTGCAAATAAATAAAGAATACCAACATTTATATCAGCTAATACTTGAGTTGCGCTAAATGGAATTACTGCCCAAGCAACTAATGCTAGTGTCATTGTTACTATTGGTGCAAGAATAAAAATTACTTTATTCGAACTTGATGGGATAATGATTTCTTTAAAAATATACTTTAATGCGTCTGCAATAGTTTGTAGCAAACCAAACGGACCTACAACATTAGGTCCTTGTCTCTTTTGAACAAAAGCCCAAACTCTCCTATCAAGCCAAACTACCATTGCAACAGATACTAAAACTGGAACTAATAAAAAAAGAATTTTATAAACTTGATCGAACAATAT
>CABXVD010000027.1 GCA_902515625.1 uncultured Pelagibacteraceae bacterium
CTCAATCATATGCCGAAATCTAATTCTAAATAGAATTTTCTACAACAAAAATATATTTTAAATCTAAATATAAAATCAGTGATATATATGAAATAAAATTAAAAGTTTATATGGATTTAAAAATTTTAGAGATTGCTTCGAATACAGAAAATAACAAAAATATCAAAAACTACACTCATGCTGCAAAATCCAAAAATCCTTTATGTGGTGACGAAATTCAAATTAAGTTAATCATTAAAAATGAAAAACTTGTTGATTTTGGTTACCAGGGAAAATCATGTGTTTATTGTCAGGCTAGCGCAAGTCTGTTATCAAAAAATTTGATAAACTCCAAAAAAAATAAAATTAAAGAGCTATGTGATTATGCAAAATCTTTTTTTAATAAAGAACAAGAAAGTATTGAAAAAAAATGGTCTTTTTTAAGTAAATTGTTTGATCAAAAAAATATATCAAGAAAAGAATGTATTCTTCTTCCTTTCAACGCCTTAAAAAAAATTGTATCAAATTAATTTATGGGAAATTTAAAGCAATCATTTGTAGCAGGGCTCTTTTCGATTATTACAATAGGAATTCTCACTCTTTTAACTTACAAAACTGAATACGGAATATTTTTGATTGCTTCTTTTGGTTCTTCAATGGTTCTGCTCTATGGATATCCAGAAAGTCCTTTCGCGCAGCCTAAAAATGTTTTCTTTGGTCACGTACTTACCACAATTGTGGGAATGATTTTTTTATACTTTATCCCTTTACCTTTGTATTTAACTATCCCTTTGGCTGTAGGTTTTGGTGTTGGATTGATGATATTATTTAATGTAACTCATCCACCAGCTGGTGGAAATCCCATTATAGTCATAATGGGTAGTGTATCGGTAGACTACTTATTGACCCCTGTGATTTCTGGTTCAATAATTATTCTAATTTTTGCAATAATTATTAATCGATTAATCCTAAAAAAAAATTATCCCTCTAAGAAATAATTTGTTTGCTAGCCTCTTGAAAATAAGGTTAGATGGCCAAAAATAAATTATTATTTTATTACATACAGGAGAGTAAATGAAGATATTGTGCGTATTATACGATGATCCTAAAGGTGGAATGCCAAAATCATATCCCCTTAAAGATCTTCCAAAATTAGAAAAGTATCCTGATGGTATGACTTTACCGTCACCGAAAGGAAGAGATTTTAATCCTGGAGATTTACTGGGTTGTGTTTCTGGTGAATTAGGATTGAGAAAATTTTTAGAAAGTAATGGTCATGAATTAGTAGTAACTAATAGTAAAGATGGTGATGGGAATGAAGCCGACAAACACATTGTAGACTCTGATATAGTTATTTCTCAACCTTTCTTTCCATATTATTTAACCAAAGAAAAAATTGAAAAAGCCAAAAATTTAAAAATGGCTATTACAGCAGGGATTGGCTCCGATCACGTTGATTTACAAGCAGCAATGGATCATAAGATAGATGTTGTTGAAGTTACTTTTTGCAACTCAAGATCAGTTGCTGAACATATTGTTATGATGATAGTTTCAATGGTTAGAGATTATCACAACCAACATAGAATTGTGAATGAGGGTGGCTGGAATATTGCAGACGCTGTGCAAAGATCTTACGATGTTGAAGGTATGCATATTGGAACAGTTGCAGCAGGTCGTATTGGTTTAGATGCATTGAGAAAAATGAAACCATTTGATACTCATTTGCATTATTTTGACAGACATAGATTACCTGAAAGTGTTGAAAAAGAATTAAATTTAACTTTTCACGAGTCTGTAGAGTCTATGGTTAAGGTTTGCGATGTAGTGACAATAAATTGTCCTCTCCATCCAGAAACTGAAAACTTATTTGATGATGCAATGATAAGTAAAATGAAAAAAGGTGCTTATATTGTAAATACTGCTAGAGGGAAAATCTGTAACCGTGATGCAATTGCTAATGCATTAAAAAGTGGGCAATTAAGTGGTTATGCTGGAGATGTTTGGTTTCCACAACCAGCTCCTAATGATCATGTATGGAGAACAATGCCAAACCATGGAATGACTCCTCATACCTCAGGAACATCTTTATCTGCACAAACAAGGTATGCTGATGGTGTAAGAGAAATATTAGAATGTTTCTTTGAAGGTAGAGACATTAGAGATCAATATCTTATTGTGAAAGACGGCCAATTAGCTGGAATGGGTGCTCACTCATACAGTAAAGGATCAGCTACAGGTGGATCTGAAGAAGCGGCCAAATATAAGAAAAAATAATTAACAAAATACTTATTAAAGGTAGTTTACAAAAAGTAGCTACCTTTAATATCATAGACTAAATTCTTTTTTTTTGTTTATGATGATGGATGAAATTTTTAACTATCATAACTTTTATTATCTCCTTTATTACTGCTGCAGAAGCAAATCAAAAAAGTAAGGCATATTTTGCTGGTGGATGTTTCTGGTGCATGGAAGAGTCCTTTGAAAAATTAAGTGGAGTTGAAAAGGTAATATCTGGTTACTCTGGAGGCACTACAGAAAACCCAACCTACAAAGAAGTAGTTTATGGTAAGACTGGTCATTTTGAAGTTGTTGAAATTGTCTATGACAAAGAAATTATTTCTTTTAAAGAATTACTGAATATTTTTTGGAAAAATATAGATCCCTTCGATCCTTATGGGCAATTTTGTGATAAAGGATATAGTTATAGATCAGTTGCTTTTTATCAGAACAACGAAGAAAAAAAACTCATAGAAAATAGTGTGAATGAATTAAAGAAAAAATTTAATAAAGAAATCGTCACTTACGTAAGAAGTTTTGATAAATTTTATCAAGCTGAAGTTTACCACCAGGATTTTTATGTAAAAAAATTTCAAAGGTATTTGGAATATAAAAAAGCTTGTAGAAGAGAGGAAATTTTAAATAATATTTGGAACCTATAAAGCCTGTGAAAAACTATATGAAATGGAATTTTGATAACTCTTATTCAAAATTACCAGATTCTTTTAAAGAAATTATAAAACCTGTTTCAGTTTTAAATCCTGAATTAATTATATTTAATGAAAGATTGGCAGACGAATTGGGGCTTGATTTTTCTAAAATCGAAAAAAATGAATTATCTGCTCTATTTGCAGGAAATATTCTACCTGAAGGAACTAGCTCAATAGCTCAGGCTTATGCGGGGCATCAATTTGGACATTTTACAATGTTAGGTGATGGAAGAGCAGTTTTAATCGGTGAGCATGTTACCAATCAAAAAAAAAGATACGATATTCAATTCAAAGGATCTGGCAGAACTTCATTTTCAAGAGGTGGAGATGGTCGTGCAGCTTTGGGGCCAATGCTGAGAGAATATATAATTAGTGAGGCCATACATTCATTAAATATTCCTACAACTAGAAGTCTTGCTGTGACCAAAACTGGAGAAAAGGTTGTTAGGGAAAATTTATTAGAGGGTGCAATATTAACTAGAGTTGCCTCTAGTCATATTAGAGTTGGAACATTTCAATACATCGCTGCAAAACAAAATGTTGATGAATTGAAAATGTTAGTTGATTATACAGTTGATAGACATTATCCAGAAATTAAATCTTCCAAAACAAAGGCTGTAGATTTGTTAAATTTGGTAATTGGAAGACAATGTCAGCTAATAGTTAATTGGATGCGAGTAGGATTTATTCATGGAGTGATGAATACTGATAACATGGCAATTTCAGGTGAAACTATAGATTATGGACCCTGTGCTTTTATGGATTACTATGATCCTAAAACTGTTTTTAGTTCAATTGATAAGTTTGGAAGATATGCATTTTCAAATCAGCCAGCAATTGCAAAATGGAACTTAGCTCGATTTGCTGAATGTTTGATCCCTCTAATTGATGAAGACGAAGAACAGGCTATTAAAACTGCAACTAAAATTATTGATAATTTTCAAAATATCTATGAACAAAAATGGTTAAATATGATGAAATCTAAACTTGGTTTGGTTGGTAATAATAAAGATGACTTAAAACTTATTAATTCTTTACTTGATTGGATGGAAAAAAATAAAGCAGATTACACAAATACATTTTGTTATTTAATGGGTATTTCTGTTGGTGATGAAATTTATAAAGATAAAAGTTTTGAAGACTGGTTAAAAACTTGGAAAAATAGATCAAGTTTAAATACTACTGACAAAGAGAAACAATTTGAACTAATGAAAAAAGTCAATCCAGTCATCATTCCTAGAAATCATAAAGTAGAAGAGACTTTGTCCGATGCAGAGAAAAATAATTATAAAAGCCTTAATATATTATTGTCAGTGATAGATAAGCCTTATGAACCTAAAGTTGATATTTCAGAATTTCAAACACCTGCTCCAGCATCAAAAGAAAAGTATCAAACTTTTTGTGGGACTTAAAATTACAATACGTATGGTTCTGGCCTTGCGCTATTGCCTAACACTCTTTCGACAGAAAAGTCACTAATGTCAATTGTTTGGTAAGATCCCGTTGTAATTAACTCTGTTAACGCTCTTCCAATACCAGGTGCTTGCATTAATCCTCTTCCAGTAAAACCAGATGCCATATAAACATTTTCATATTTTGGATGCTTACCAACCACTGCATTGTTATCTAATTTATTACAATCGTAATATCCCGCCCATCCACCTGTTAATTTTAGTTCTTCAAAAGCTGGAATTCTTTTTGCTAAAGCTGGCCAAACTAATTCTTCAAAATCATTCCATGCTGGTTCTAAATCATCAGCGTCAAACACAGAAATAGGTGATCCAGCTAGGTATTCACCACCCTCTGGTCTCCAATAAACGCCTGTTGTTAGATCTCCTGTTAGAGGCATTTCTTTGATATATTTTGGACATTTAACCCTAAATACCGTGTGCTTCTGAGGTACTACTGGAATATCTTCGAGTAATTTTTTTGTCCAACACCCTGCAGCAGAGACAATAGTTTTAGCCTTAACTTCAGAAATGTTTTTAATTTCCCCTTTAATGAATTCAGCTCCAAGCTCAATTGCTTTACTTTTTAAAGCGGTATGAAAAAGAAAAGGGTCAATCCAACCTTCAGTTTGGTTATCAGTATAAGTTGCTGTTTCTATTCCCTCATTATTTATATATGGAAATATTTCTGATAATTCTGAACCTTTAATATTTTTTGTTCCTGCTTCACACTTTTTATGATTTTCTAATGCTCGGTATTGTTCTTCAGCATGCTCAGGTCCAAACATTAATAAATAACCATTTGTTACCATACTAGCAGTAGGGTTTGGGTTTTTTTCAGTTTTTAATAATTGTGGTATTTGATTAATAAATTCTCTAGCAAATTTTCCTAATAAAATATTTTCTTTTTGAAAAAATTGTCGTCTAAATCCACCTAAAGATAATGGGAATGACGCAGTTTTATATGTTGGATCTCTTTCGATCACTTTTACTTTTCTACCCTCTTTGGATAGAAAATAGGCTGTCGCTGCTCCAATAATTCCACCGCCTATTACTACAACATCATCCATACTAATTTATCATTATAAGATTAATATTGAGAAATAGTGCAAAGCTACACCAAAGTAAATAAGGAATCATTAAATAGGAACTAACTACATTGACACGTTTAAATCTTAAAATGAGATTAATTATCAGTCCAATTAATAAAATTAATACAAATAAAGCTAAAACCATATTGTGAAAAACAAAGAAAACTACACTCCAAGTTGTATTAAAAACTAGATGAATTAAATAAAAATAAACAGTATTTTTATCTCTACTTTTTGAGTGCCAAAATAACCATATTGCAAGCGTCATCATCAAATACAAAGTCGTCCACACAGGACCAAAAATCCAATCTGGAGGATTGAAAGTTGGTTTATTCAATAATGAATACCATGGCTCTTTGTAATTAATTGTAGATAAGCTCCCAATAGCTGAAGCGCCAAAAGTGACTAGAAGAAAGGACATAAAAGTTAAAAGTTTATTTTTAAACATGTTAGTAATATATACGATTAAGTATGAATAAAAAAACAATATGGATAACTGGTGCAAGTAGCGGCATTGGTGAAGCATCAGCAAGAAAATTTGCTAAAGAAGGATGGAAAGTGATCATATCTGCAAGAAGAGTTGAGCTCTTAGAAAAACTTTCAACGGATGAAAATATATTTTCTTATCCTTTAGATGTAACTGATAGTGTTAAAGCTAAAGAGGTGTTCAAAAAAATTATAGAAGATCATGGGCATGTGGATCTTTGCATCTTTAGCTCTGGAACTTATGAGAGAAAATCCGAGAAAGAACTAGATGTACAAAATATAAAACATGTAATTGAAGTTAATTTCCTTGGTGTAATAAATTGTGTCAGTGCTGTTGAAAAATATTACAAAGATAAAAATAATGGCCATATTGCTGTGGTTTCATCACCAGTTGGATATAGGGGTTTACCTAAATCTTCAGGTTACACTCCATCTAAAGCTGCTTTAAACAATTTTACTCAAGGTATTTATTTTGATTTTAAGAAATTTAATGTCAAGGTTTCACTAATAACTCCAGGTTTTATCAAAACTGCTTTAACAGATAAAAATGAATTTAAGATGCCTTTTTTAAAAAGTACAACCTTTGCAGCTGAGGAGATTTATAATGGCCTAGTCAAAAAAAATAATTTTGAAATAATCTTTCCTTTACCAATTAAAATTATTTATAAATTAATTCAAATACTTCCAAATAAATTATATAATTATTTGATTTCTAAATCTGTTAATCGTTAGTCTTTTACAAAAACGACTGTTAATTCAGCTACCTTAAATCCAAACTTTGTCATTGTAGCTCTATTGATTGCGACACGGTCATCTTGTTTAAAAATCCAATCATCAAATGTGATTTTTAATTCTCTTCCTTTTACTGGAACTAATAAAACATATTCAAATTTAAAGGCT
>CABXVD010000028.1 GCA_902515625.1 uncultured Pelagibacteraceae bacterium
TAAAATAAAAGATAAAGAAATCATAAAAATCTTAATAGATTTAGGATTTGAAGTTTCTAAAAAGGAGTCTGAATTAAAATTAAAAATTCCTACGTGGAGACCTGATATTACTCAACCTATAGATATTGTTGAGGAGATAGTAAGAATAAAAGGTTTTAATAATATAGAAACTTTAGAACCAGAAAAAAAAAGAACTAAAGATACACTTAATAAACAACAAAAACTTTTTCATTTTTTACAACGTTCAGTAGCGTCAAAAGGATATTTTGAGACTGTAACTTGGTCATTTACAGACTCAAAAATAAACAGTCTTTTTAAAGAAAATTATAAAGAGATTAAGATAGTAAATCCGATAAGTTCAGACCTAGATGTTTTAAGAAATTCAATATTTCCTAATTTAGCATTCTATCTTAAGAAAAATTTAGATAGAGGATTTAAAGATATTGCTCTTTTTGAAATAGGGCCAATTTTTAAGGACAATAAACCTGGAGAACAATTAACAATAATAGGTGCTGTAAAATCAGGAAAAATATCAAGATTAAACTGGAATGAAGAAAATAGATTGGTTGATGTGTTCGATGCAAAAAAAGATGCAATTCAAACATTAATTGAAGCTGGATATATTAGACAAAGTCTATTTATAAGAGAAAAATCTCCCTCTTACTATCATCCAGGAAAATCTGGATCTATATATCTTGATAAAGACGATATTGACCCTGTTGCTTATTTTGGAGAAATTCATCCAAATATTATAAAAAAACTTGATATAAAAACTGAGTCATTAGTAGGCTTTGAAATTTATCTAGATTACTTAAAAGATAATAAAATTAAACTTAAAGACTTAAAATCTCAATTTAAATTTTCTGATTATCAAAAATCAGACAGAGACTTTGCTTTCGTAGTTGATAAAAATTATAAAGCTCAAGATTTAATAGAAATCGTATCTTCTATTGATCAAAGTTTAATTAAGTCAGTTAAAATTTTTGATATTTACGAAGGTGAAAATATTCCTAAAGATAAAAAGTCTATAGCCCTCAATGTAACTATTCAATCTTCTGAAAAGACATTAGAAGAGAGTGATCTTGAAAAAATTAATAAATTAATAATTTCAACTGTTGAGACTAAATCAGGCGCAAAGATTAGATCCTAAATGTCTAGTGAAATTGATAATATAAGAAATTTTGCAATTATTGCACATATTGATCATGGAAAATCTACTATTGCAGATAGAATAATTCATAGTTGCGGGGGATTAACGGAACGAGAGATGAAAGCACAAGTTCTTGATTCTATGGATATTGAAAGGGAAAGAGGAATTACAATTAAAGCTCAAACTGTAAAATTAAATTATAAAGCTAAAGATGGAAAAGAGTATGTTTTAAATATTATAGATACACCTGGTCATGTTGATTTTAGCTATGAGGTAAGTAGGTCTCTTTATGCTTGTGAAGGTTCAATTCTTATCGTTGATAGTACCCAAGGTGTTGAAGCCCAAACCCTTGCGAATGTTTATCAAGCTTTAGATATCAATCATGAAATTGTTCCAGTATTAAATAAAGTTGATTTACCTGCTTCTGATTTAGATAAAACAAAAAAACAAATTGAAGATGTTATTGGTATCGACACTGAAAATGCTATTGCATGTTCTGGAAAAACTGGAGAAGGTATCGATAATATTTTAGAGCAAATAATAACTAGTCTGCCAGCACCTAAAGGAGAAAGTTCTTCAGATTTAAAATGTTTGCTTGTTGATAGCTGGTATGACACTTACTTAGGTGTTGTAATTCTAGTGAGAGTTATAGATGGTAAATTATCAAAAAATATGAAAATTAAAATGATGTCTACAAATCAAGAATATATTGTTGAAAAAGTTGGTGTTTTTACACCAAAACCAATAGACATAAATGAATTAAGTACAGGAGAAATAGGATTTATTACAACAGGAATTAAAGTTTTATCAGAAACAAAAGTTGGAGACACTATATGTGATGCAATAAAACCATTAAAAGAAGCTTTACCAGGTTTTAAACCGAGCAAACCAGTGGTCTTTTGTGGTTTATTCCCAGTTGATAGTTCAGAATATCAAAAACTAAAAGACGGATTAGCGAAACTCCAATTAAACGATGCAAGTTTTTCTTTTGAACCGGAGTCATCATCGGCTCTAGGACTAGGTTTTAGGTGTGGATTTCTAGGTTTATTACATCTTGAAATCGTAACTGAAAGATTGGAGAGAGAATTTGATGTAAACTTATTAACAACAACACCTGGGGTAGTTTACAAAGTGCATCTTAACAATGAGAGCATATTAGATTTACAAAATCCATCTAGTTTGCCAGATCCAACATTAATTAAAATGATAGAGGAACCTTGGATTAAAGCAACAATAATAACTCCAGATCAGTATTTAGGATCTATAATTAAAATGTGTCAGGACAAAAGAGGAATACAAACTAATTTAACCTATTCAGGTAATAGAGCGGTAGTTAATTACGAACTTCCCTTAAATGAGGTGGTCTTTGATTTTAATGATCGGCTTAAATCAATGACTAGCGGTTATGCAAGTTTTGATTATGAAATAATTGAACACAGAGAGGGTGATTTAGTAAAATTAGGTATTTTAGTAAACAGTGAGCCAGTTGATGCACTAGCCATGATGATTCATAAAGATTTTGCTCAAAAAACTGGAAAAGAAGTTTGTGAGAAGTTGAAAGATTTAATACCAAGACATAATTTTATGATACCTTTGCAGGCTGCAATTGGGGGCAAAATTATTGCAAGAGAAACTATAAAAGGTTTTAAAAAAGATGTGTTGACAAAAATTCATGGTGGTGGAGCTACAGATAGAAAAAGAAAACTTTTAGAGAAACAAAAAAAAGGTAAAGCTAGATCTAAACAGTTTGGACGGGTAGAAATACCACAAGAAGCTTTTATAGGAGTTTTAAAAATTAATAAAGAAAAGTAAAAAATAAATTTAATTGATATGTTATCTTTATAAGTTAAATTAAATTATTGAAATGATAATCTATTCGAAAAAAAATAAAAAAAAAATTTTAGGAATAATTTACAGGAATAGTAAAATTTTAAAACAAAGATTAAATATCTCGCCTATAAATGAGTATCTTCAGGTTTCAACACAAAGACTAAAAAAAAATACTTTCATCCATCCACATGTTCATAAAAAAAATAGAAGAATAACTTTTAGTACGCAAGAAATTTGGTTAGTTCTTAAAGGAAAGTTGTCAATAAATGTTCTTGATATAGATAAGAAAAAAATAAAAAATTTTATCCTAGGAGCTGGAGATATGTATATATTATTTAGAGGAGGTCATTCATTTAAAGTTCTTAAAGATAATACAGAAATTTATGAGATTAAAAATGGACCATATAGAAAAAAAAATAAGGATATAGAATATTTAAACTAGAAACTTATAAATTAGTTTTTTTAATTTTATAAATAGTATATCAATCTTAACTATATAATTATGAAAAAAAAAGCTTTCATTACTGGAATCAATGGTCAGGATGGTAGTTATTTATCCAGTTATTTAGTAGACAAGGGATATAAAGTCTACGGCCTTGTAAGAAGAAACTCAATTAATGAACACCAAACTACTAGACTTGACATTTTAAATAATAAAATAGACTTAAGTTACGGTGATCTATTGGACGAGAGTTCTTTAGAAAGTAAAATAAGAAAAATAAAACCTGACGAAATTTATAATTTAGCAGCTCAATCACATGTCAAAGTAAGCTTCGAAATACCTCAATTTACGGTAAAAACAAATGCTATTGGTGTTTTAAATATTCTTGAAGCTTATCGAAAATTTTGCCCAAAAAGTAGATTTTACCAAGCTTCATCGTCTGAAATGTTTGGAGTTTCAGTTGACAAAGATAAGTTTCAAAGAGAGACAACTAAGCTTGCTCCAAACAGTCCTTATGGATGTTCAAAAGTATTTTCTTTTTATCTAACTAAATTTTACCGAAGAGCTTATAAACTATTTGTTTGTAATGGGATTTTATTTAACCACGAGTCGCCATTTAGGGGCACAAATTTTGTTACAAATAAAATAGTAAAAGGTGCTGTTGCAATAAAACTAGGATTGCAAAAAAAATTAGAGTTAGGGAATTTAGATGCTTATAGAGATTGGGGTCACTCAAAAGACTATGTAGAGGCTATGCATAAGATTATTAATCATAAAGTGCCAGATGATTTTGTAGTAGCATCTGGAAAAACTTATTCAGTAAGGGATTTTTGTAACATAACATTCAAAAAATTGAATTTAAATTATAAAGATTATGTGGTTCAAAATAAAAAATATTTACGCCCAGGCGAGGTACCTTTTTTAAAGGGGGACGCTAGAAGAGCTAGAAAAATTCTAGGGTGGAAACCAAAATATACAATTCATACTTTGATTGATGAAATGATAGAAAGTTGGACTAAAACATTAAGTAAATAATGTTTTTAAATTTTATTTCACTTGTATTAATCTACACTTTTTTTTTTATAATAATTTTATCTGCAGGTAAAGTTGCAAATAAGTTCATATTTCAATTTAAAGTTTCTAATTTAGGAGAAGTTGGATTATTAGGTTTCTTTTTCATTTATTCCATTACATTATTTATTCATTTTTTCTCACCAATTAATGATTTTATTATTTTAATTTTTTACTTAATTTTTTTTACTTATTTTTTAAGTAACTTAAAAAATTTTTTGATAATAAAAAAAATTGAAAATTATAAATATTTATTAATCTTTTTTACTTTTATAATTCTGTCAATAACAAATAATCACCATGATGATTTATATATTTTTCAGCTACCAATTATTAATTACATGCAAAATTATAAAGTTATTTTTGGTTTTATAAATTTAAATGATTTTATTGGGCAAGGTCATAGTTTTTACGAAATTATGTCAATTTTTAAAATTCCTTTTTATGAAAATAGAGCTTACTTTTTATTACCAATAATATTTTTAAATTTTTTTATAATATATTTATTTGAAAATTTAAAAATTCAAAAAAATCTTATAATAAAATATTTTATTTATAGTGTAATTTTATTACTAATAATTAGATTTAATAGAAGTAAAGAATTTGGAACAGATTTGCCAATTCTATGCCTATTATTTTATATTCAAATAAATTTTTTTAATTTTATAAAACTAAAAGAAATAGAATTTTTTTATAAAGCTGTTTTTGCTAGCTTGTTTTGTATAATTCTTAAACTTTATGGTGCTTTATCAATATTTTATTTATTAGCTTTTCTTCCCATATTAAAGCAAGATATTTTTAATTTTTTTAAAAAAAAAAGATACCTGATTTTTTTGTTATCGATTTTTTTACTCACTATTTTAAAAAATATTATTGTTTCTGGTTGTTTAATATATCCGATCTCAAAAACTTGTTTAAATAAAGATAATTTTTCATGGTCAATAGGGAAGGAAATAGCAGAGAGTAGAAATGAATTCTATACAGCCCAAGTATTAGGTTGGCGCTCATACACAAAAAATATTAATGATGGAAAATTTTTATCTGCTGAAGAATATAATAATAAAAAAATTTATGAAAAAATTAAGGGATTAGTATCAGATAAAGACAGAGACAAAATTTTAACAGGATTAATCTTATTGGTTATTTTTATTTCGATTTTAGTTTTGTCTAGGAACAAAATTAAAATTGATAAACTAAAAAATCCTACTAATATTTTAGTTATATCATGTTTAATTTTGCCTTTTATTTTATGGATTATTAAGTTACCACAAAGTAGATATGGATATTTTGCTTATTTGTTTGGTTTTGTTTTCTATATTTCATTTCAATACTTTAAAATAGGTGAAATAAATAGAAAATTTTTGACTGGTGTTTTTTCAATACTTATAGTTTTTTTTATTATTAAAAATGTTTTAAGAATAAATGATGAGATAAAGAATATCAAAAAATTAGAACACTACCCTATTAAAAAATTTAGAGATGATGAATATAAAGTCAAGATAATAAATAATAAAAAATTTAATATTCCTATAAATTCTTTTATGGAGTGTGGAAATATACCTATGCTTTGTTTGGCTAATGTTAAAATGATAGGTAATGCAAAAGTCATAAGAAATTATATTTTTTTAGAAAATAATATAGATGGATTAAAGCAACATATAAATTCTTCAGCAATTTATGATATGATTGATACTAATAATTAATTTTAATAATTTTTAATTTAATTAAACCTAAAATATTTCTAAGAGCAATAGATGGAATTTTATTTAGATGAAAGACATTCGTTTTACCACTTAATCTCAATCTATGATTAATATTAATCTGATGAATTTTAATTTTTTTTCTTAAACATATTGCAACAAAGCCCCAGAAAAAACCCTCTCTCATATATTTTAAGTAAGGATTAATTTTTTTAAACATATTTCTTTTACCGAAAACATAAGGACAGCTTGGGTCTTTGATATTTGAAAAAAAAAGAATGCGATGAAATAT
>CABXVD010000029.1 GCA_902515625.1 uncultured Pelagibacteraceae bacterium
CTGTAAATAAATCAAACCCTTTTGTTGTTTTGTAGATAACGTAAGGTTTACCTGACGAATTAATATCGTTTAAAATTTTAAAAGTATTCAATTTAACTTGTTTTTAACCTTAATACCGCTTCTTCTTTTATTGGTAGATGAATTATTGCAGCGAAAACTGATAACGCAATAGCTAAATACCACGCATAATCATAGGAACCATATAGATCATGAAATAATCCACCTAGGTACGCTCCAAAAAATGAACCTACTTGATGACTTAAAAAGACAATTCCATAAAGTAACCCTAAATATTTTGTTCCAAACATGTGAGCAACTATTCCACTTGTAGCTGGTACCGTTGACAACCACAAGAAACCAAAGCTAGCACCAAAAATAAAAGCATTAATATTACTAGCTGGTAGAAATATGAAAAAAATAATCGATAAACCTCTTAAAGAATAAATAAAACTTAAAATTATTTTTTTACTAATCTTAGTTGATAAATAACCACTCAAAAGTGAACCAAAGATATTAAATAATCCAATCAAAGATAAAATTGCAGCTGCAGTCCAACTCTCTAGGCCTCTATCGATTACATAAGTTGGAACATGGGTTCCTACTAGTGTAATGTGAAAACCACAAACAAAAAAACCAGAGACCAAAAGAATATAACTTTTTGAGGCGAATGCTTCTTTAATTGCCTCTAAAGTACTTTGAGAATTTGGTGTCTCAATACTCTGTTCTAACGAAGGAGACCTTACAAAATAAGAAACTATTAAACCTATAAATAAGGCAAAAAGAAAAACAATTAATGTCATTTGCCATCCATTTTCACTTAATGAATAGGTTGTTAAAAGAGGAGACAAAAAATATCCAAATGAACCTATTGCTGTGACTAAACTCATTGCAATTGTTCTATTAGATAATGGAAAATGTTTACCAACTATAGCCATGGGGATGCTAATAGCAGTTCCACCTAAACCAATACCAACTAAAATGCCCATATCTATTTGAAAAAATATTCCTGTATTTGGACCTGCGTAAAGAAAATAAATCCCTGCAATAAAAAAAACAAACGCTAAAGCTATAGCTTTATGTCCACCGTATTTATCTGCTATTGCTCCAAATATAGGTCCAGTAAGTCCCCACATTAACATTTGTATTCCTACGGAAAGTCCAGCCTCTGTTAATGAAATTCCTAAATCTTTTTTAAAATCCATAAAGAACAAACCAAAAGTTTGTCTCACTCCTAGTGATATTAAAACTACTAGACATGCAGCTATTAAAGTTATTAAAGCTGTTTTATTTCTAAAGAATCTTTCATTGGTCATATTTTATTATTTTAAATGTTTGAGAGCTTGCTTAATATCTGCGATAAGGTCGCTAGGATCTTCTAATCCAATATGTAATCTCACAAGATGTTCATCTTTTGCTAATTTTAAAAATTTTCGAGTTCCAGTCTCTCTATACTCTTGATGTAAAGCTAAGCTTTCAAATCCACCCCAACTATAACCATAACCAAATAATTTTAACGAATTAACAAATTTTCTAACAGAGTTAATATTTTTACATTTTATTTTTAAACCCATTAAACCCGAAGCTCCAGAGTAGTATTTTTTCCACATCTTATAATTGTATGAACCTTTATGATATGGATAAAGCAGTTTTATATTTTTAAATTTTGATAAAAATTTTGCTATTTTTTTTGCATTTTCACTATGTCTATCCAGTCTGACATCCAATGTTCTTAAACCCCTAGTAATCAAATAAGCATCATCAGGACCAAGTCTTAAACCAGTAATCTTCTCTGCTGCCTTCACTTTGGGAAATACTTTTTTATTTACTGCTAAAGATCCTCCCATAACATCAGAATGGCCAGAATAATACTTAGTTGCAGAAACAATTGCCATATCAAATCCAAATTTTATTGGTTTTAAAAAATATGGTGTTCCCCAGGTATTATCCATAGCAGTTAAAATTTTATTTTTTTTGGCAATAGAAATTATTTTTCCTAGATCTTGAAAATCAAAAGAATTACTTCCTGGATTTTCTACAAAAATTAACTTTGTTTTATTTGTAATATTTTTTTCTAAAGTTTTAAGATCATGAGGATTATAAAAAGTTGTTTTAATATTAAATTCTTTTAAATAATTTTCAGTTAATATTCTTGTTGGACTGTAAACTGGATCTGCGGCAATAATTTCATCTCCAGGTCTAGTAACACTGAAAATTGCTAAAAAAACTGCACCAAAACCTGTTGGTGTTGTAAAAACATGATAACTTTCCTCAAGCTTAGTTAAAATTTTTTGTAAAATATAAGTAGTTGATGTGCCCTGCCTCGCATAATCGTAATGACCACCAATTGGATTTTTTTGAGCTTTGGCTTGAGTTTTTCTTATATCTTTCATTGATTTAAAAATTATTGTAGACGCTCTGACAACTGGTGGGTTTACTGACTGATTATGAAAATCTTTAGCTGTGTGCTTAAGAAAAGTCTTAAAAGAGCTGCTCATAATAAAATTTGATATGTTTAAAAGACAATGCTATATCCCATGAAAAACGTCAATATAATTAAAATAGGATTGAATGAGTTACCCAAAAAAACATAGAGGTCGAAGAAAACAAGGCTCAAAAAAAAGAAGAGCTAAAAGAAAAAACAAGAAGAAGTAAATCAGCTTCTATTCTTTAATCCACCCACCACCAAGAACTTTATAACCAAACTGATCTTTATTATAAAAAACACAAGCTTGTCCGGGTGAAATACCATCCTCTGGCAAAGTTAGATTAACTATCCCTGTTTGATTATCTTTTAAATTCACATATGCTTCTAGCAGATCTCCTGTTGATCTTACTTTTACAAAAATTTTTTTTTCTAAATCTGTATTAGGAGCTAGCAAATTTATATTTTTTAATGAAATTATTTGTTTTCCAAGTTTTTCTTTTGGACCTACAATTATTTCATTTTTATCAGAATTAATTTTAAGTACATAAAGAGGCTCTATATCTGAAACCTTTATTCCTTTTCGTTGACCTATTGTAAAATTAATAATTCCATCATGCACTCCTATAACTTCTCCATTTAAATTCTTGATATTTCCTTTTTGAAAAGAGTCAGGTCTAAATTTTTGTATAACTGATGCATAATCTCCATTTGGAACAAAACAAATATCTTGGCTATCAGGCTTATCAGCAACATTCAAATCTAAATTTTTTGCAATTTCTCGAGTTTTATCTTTTAACATTCCGCCCAAAGGAAATCTTAAATAATTTAATTGCTCTCTAGTTGTATTAAATAGAAAATAGCTTTGATCTCTGTTCTCATCAATGGCTCTGTACATATTTGTGGTATTTTTTTCTGTAATACTTTTTACATAATGACCTGTCACTAATGCGTCTGCATTAAGATCTTTTGCTACCTCAAATAAGTCTTTAAATTTTACTGTTTGATTACATTGCACACAAGGAATTGGTGTTTCACCTTTTAAATAACTCTCAACAAAATTATCTATTACTCCCTGTTTAAATTTATCCTGATAATATAAAATTTTATGTTCAATATCTAATTTATGAGCCACACGTTTTGCATCCATAATATCTTGACCGGAACAACATTGTTTAGAAGCTGCTACTTCCTTGCCATCATCGTATAGTTTTAATGTAATACCTATAACTTTATAACCCTCCTTTTTCATCATGCCTGCAACGGCGGAAGAATCTACGCCACCAGACATAGCCACAACTACTGTAGTGTCTGATGGTTTTTTGTTAAAACCTAAAGAGTTTAATTCTTCGCTCATAAGGTGGTATTTATACTGATTTACAATATAAGTTAAATTAAATGATTTTAGATTATGAACCAGGTGACAAAGTCACTAATCCAAGCAACAAAGAATGGGGTATAGGACAGGTACAATCTATAATAAATGATAAAGTGACTGTAAATTTTGAAAATGCTGGAAAAAAAGTAATTAATGCAAAAAATATCGAACTTAGAAAGTTAGGTAAATAATATAATGGATTTAAAAAAAATAGTTGAGGATTTGATTGAATGTTTCTTAACTGCTGGAGATTTAGCTATCGAATTACGAAAAAAAGGCTTAATAAAAAAAATTAAATCAGACAATACGCCTGTTAGCAATGGTGATTTAGAAGTAAACAAGCTTATTTCAAAAGTAATTTCTAAAATAACTCCTGAAATTCCAATTATTTCTGAGGAAAGTTTGGAGAATAAAGACAAATCAAATCTAAAAAATTTTTGGCTTATAGATCCAATTGATGGAACGTATGATTACATAAATAATTTAGAAGAATTTACAATTAATGCTGGATTAATAATAGACAAGAAACCAGTGGCAGGTTTAATTAATGCACCTGCTAAGAAGAGAATGTTTTACTCTTATGGAGAGAGTAATGCTTATGAACTTTGTAATGGAAAGACATCAAATCTTAGTAGTTCAATAACAAAAAATAATGGAGCAGTTAAGTTTATATCTTACTCAAATAAAATTAAACCTGAGATACAAAAAATATATGATGGATTAGGAGTAAAGGAAAATATTAAAATGAAAAGTTCTCTTAAATTTTGTGTGGTTGCAACAGGTGAATACGATGGTTATGTGGCCGAACCAAGAGCCTATGAATGGGATATAGCAGCTGGACATGCAATTTTAAATCATTCAGGTGGCCAGGTTACTGATTTTAGTGGAAATGAAATTTTATATGGTAAACCTGATTTTAAAAATACGAGTCTTATATTGAAAAGTAAAACTATAATATAATGGATGAACAACTAAGAATAATATTAATAATAATAGTATCTGTTTCTATTTTTGGTTTATTAATTTTTGTATTTGTCAAAAATTATATTAGAAATAAAATTAATCAACTAGTAGAAGATGAAGACAAAAAAAATTTAGAGTAAATTTATAATTTTTAGAAATTCATCTTTTTCTATATCCATTACTTTTTTTGAAGTTTCAAAATCAAAACCATTCCTTGCTAAAAGCGAAATGTCCTTTTTATAAAATAAAGTTCTATTATCTTCAGCTCTTGCTGGTCCAATTCTTTTTTTTTTACAAATTTTTATTGCAGAAAAAAAATCTTGATCACTGTTATCTTCTTTAATTTTTTCTACAGTATCTTTAATAAACTCACTATCTATTCCTTTTCCCATAAGATAATTACGAATTTTATTTAGTGAGTGTCCTCTTTGAACCATGCTTTTTGCTTTGCTTTCAGAATAGAATTGATCATTAATAAATTTATTTTTTTCAAGGTCAGATAAAACAATATCAATTAATTTATTAACATCTTTTTTTCTTGAGTCTGTTGCAGAGAGTTTCATATATTTTTTTAATAAATATGTTTTAAGTTGTTGCTTAGAAGGAGCATATTTATCAACATATGCAAATGCAAAACTTCTCATCTCGTCTACTGTGACTTGAAGTGTTTTTTTTTTATTTCTTATAGGAATCATAGTAAGATTGAATATAATATATTAAATGATCGAACAAATTTTTACTTATTTTACTATTGAAACACTTTATATGTGGATTAATTTAGGAGTTCTGCCCTTCTGGCTAATATTAATTTTTTTTCCTAAATCATACCTAAGTAGATTTTTTGTGACTTCAATTTTTCCTTTTATAATACTGAGCGGCGTTTATATTTTTATTCTCTATAAATCATTCTTAATTGGTTATGATTTTGATGGGAATTTCAATCTATATTTAGGACTGAATGAATTATCAAGATTGTTTGAGGATTCTCTATACTTGATGTTCTTCTGGACACATTTTATTGCTATCAATTTATTTGCTGGTGGATGGATAGTAAAAGACTCTCAAAAATTTTCTATTAATAAAATTTTATTGGCAATTCCATTAATTATTACCTATTTGATAGGCCCTCTTGGTATTTTTATTTATTGGATAATCAGAATTTTTTACGCAAAAAGAATAAATCTATATGAGTAATCATATAGATTTTTATTTTGATA
>CABXVD010000030.1 GCA_902515625.1 uncultured Pelagibacteraceae bacterium
ACATTCATCAGCTTTTGTAAATGGTATATTTTCGCTTGATAAAAATAAACATCACGAAATTAGAACTATTGTAAATCATTTAACAGAGAATACAAAAAGCTATCAACTAATTAAGAGTGTTTTAGAAGATAGTTCTAAAGCAGTATATCAAGGAAAAATATTTGTAAATTCTATTGCACAAAAAACGGATGGATATCAGCTTAGTAAAGCAATATTGTTAAATAAAGACTCAGAATTTAATGCCAAACCTGAATTAGAAATTTACGCAGATGATGTTAAATGTTCACATGGTTCAGCTTCAGGAAGTCTTAATGAAGACTCTATATTTTATTTAATGTCTAGAGGTTTAAATTACAATCAAGCAAGAGAACTTTTAATAAATGGTTTTTTACTTGATGTAGTAGAAAAAATTACAGACTCAGAAATTAAAAATCTAATTAAAAATATGATTGGAATAAAAGAATGAAAATAGAAAATATAAAAAAAGAATTTCCTATATTTGATGAAAAAATTCAAAATAATGATCTTGTTTATCTAGATAGTGCAAACTCTTCACAAAAACCAAAAGTTGTAGCAGATAAAATTAATGAATTTTATACTAAACAGTTTTCAAATGTTGGAAGAAGTGTTCACTATCTTGCAGTTGCGGCTACTAATTTGTATGAGAATACAAGGTCCTCTGTTCAAAAATATATTAACGCTAAAGATAAAAATGAAATAGTTTTTACGAAAGGCGCAACAGAAGCGTTAAATTTAGTTGCAAATACTTTAGGACAAAATTATTTAAACGAAGGCGATGAAATTTTAATCACTGAACTTGAGCATCATTCAAATTATGTTCCATGGCATTTTTTAAGAAAATCAAAAAATATCAAAATTAATTTTGCAGAAATGAACGAAGATGGTGATATTTCTTTAGATGAAATTGAAAAAAAAATAACACCTAAAACTAAAGTTATAGCAATTACACATTTGTCAAATGTAACAGGAGCAATATTGCCAGTTAAAAAAATAACTGATCTAGCACATTCAAAAGGAATAATAGTTGTTATTGATGGTTGTCAGGGTGCGCCACATCTTAAACTTGATATGCAAGATCTCGATTGTGATTTTTATGCAATATCATGTCACAAAATGTACGGACCGACAGGACTTGGTGTTTTATACGGTAAAAAAAAGTGGTTAGAGGAACTACCTCCTTATCAAGGGGGAGGAGGAATGATCAGAGAAGTTAAAAAAGATAGTATTTCTTATGGTGAATTACCAAATAAATATGAAGCAGGAACAATGGCAACTGCTCAAGTCATTGCCTTTGACGAGTCAATTAAGTTTATGGAAAGCATTGGTATAGAAAATATTATGCAACACGAAGCTGATTTAGTTGAATATGGACAAGAATTATTACAAAAAAACAATTCTGTTAAATTGATTGGTAGTCCAAAAAATAAAGGTGGAGTTTTATCATTTACTTTAGAAGGTGTTCATCCACATGATATTGCGACTATACTTGATGAAGACGGAGTTGCAATAAGAGCAGGACATCATTGCTGTCAAATTTTACATGATAAATTAAATATACCTGCTAGTGCAAGAGCTTCTGTTGGAATTTATAATACTAAAGACGATCTAGATAAATTAAATGATTCAATAAATAACTGTAAAAAAATATTTAACTTAAAATGAATTTAAAAGAATTATATCAAGAAATTATTTTAGAGCATGGAAAAAATCCAAGAAATCTCGGAAAGACAGATGACTTTAATAAAGATGCAAAAGGTAACAATCCTTTATGTGGTGATAATGTTCATGTTTATTTAAAATTAAATGGTCAAAAAATAGTTGAAGATATTTCATTTGAAGGAAGTGGCTGTGCTATTTCAATGGCGTCAGCCTCAATCATGACAGATCTAATTAAAGGTAAAAATGAAAATGAAGCTAAAGAAATCGTTGAAGATTTTTTAGGAATGATTAAAGAAAATCCAGAATTAAAATCAGAATATTTACAGGAAGATGAAAAAACTAAATTAATGTGCTTGTCAGGTGTTAAACAATATCCAATGAGAGTAAAGTGTGCTACACTTTCATGGCATACTTTGGTTTCAGCATTTGATGACAAAAAAGAAGAAGTAAAAACAGAGAATTAATTATGTCAAAAAAAGAACTAATCATAGAGGAAATAAGAAAAATTTATGACCCTGAGTTACCCGTTAACATTTATGAACTAGGTTTAATTTATGATATAATTGTGGAAAATGAAAAATCAGCTAAAATTAAAATGACTTTGACAACACCTAATTGCCCTGTAGCTGAAAGTTTACCTAAAGAAGTTAAAGAGGGCGCAATGCAAGTAGAGGGAATTGAAGAAGTTGATTTAGAATTGGTATGGGATCCGCCATGGACCAAAGACATGATGTCTGAGGCAGCTAAATTGGAATTAAATTTATAATGACTCAAATAATTAAATTAAGTGATAACGCTGCATCTAGAATTAAAGAGATAATGGCTAATGCAGAAAAAGATTCTCTTGGAGTAAGAGTATCAGTTAAATCTGGAGGTTGTGCAGGAATGTCTTATGTTATGGAATATACAAAAGAAGTTAATCCAAATGATGAAATAATTGAAGATAAGGGTGTGAAGGTATTCGTAGACTCTGCTGCTATTATGTATCTTTTAGGAACTGAAATGGATTATAAGAAAGAGGAATTATCCTCAACTTTTGTTTTTAATAATCCTAATGAAACCGAGCGTTGTGGCTGCGGTGAGTCATTTAAAACATCATAGGTTAACAATCCCATTTTGAGCATATCAGATTTGCATAATTTACATATCTAAGATATAGCTTAGTAATGAATACATTTGAGTTTAAAAATCTTGTTAAAAACTTAAAAAATTCTTTGAAAGAGAAATCATTTTTCAAGGACCTAAGAAAAGAAGTAGACACTGGTGCCAACGGCACACAGGACTACGTTGTTAAAAAAGGTATTAACAAAGATACAATAGCTACAACTAAGCAGTAACTAATTATTAACTGCTGTAATACATCTCAAACTCAACTGGATGAGGTGCATGTTCAAATTTATGAATTTCTTCAAATTTAAGAGCGATGTATGCATCAATTTGATCATCTGTAAACACACCACCTTGAGTTAAGAATTCTCTATCTTTATCTAAACTTTCCATTGCTTCTCTCAAAGATCCACAAACTGTTGGAATAGCCTTAACTTCCTCTGGTGGTAATTCGTAAAGATCTTTATCGAAAGACTCACCTGGGTGAATTTTGTTTTTAATACCATCAATTCCGGCCATAAGCATTGCAGCAAATGTTAAATATGGATTACCAGATGCATCTGGGAACCTAATTTCACATCTTGCTCCTTTTTTACTTAAGGTAATAGGAATTCTACATGAAGCCGATCTATTTCTTGCAGAGTATGCAAGTAATACTGGAGCCTCAAAGCCTGGTATTAATCTTTTATAACTATTTGTAGTAGAGTTAGCAAAAGCATTAATAGCTTTAGCATGTTTTAAAATTCCACCAATATAATGCAACGCAGTTTCAGATAATCCTGCATAAGCGTCACCAGAAAAAACTGGCGTGTCACCTTTCCAAATTGATTGGTGAATATGCATACCGGAACCATTATCTCCTGCTACTGGTTTAGGCATAAAAGTTGCAGTTTTGCCAAACGAGTGGGTTACCATTTGAACAACATATTTATATAATTGAACATTATCAGCCTGATCCACTAAAGTTCCAAAATACATTCCAAGTTCGTGCTGACTTGGAGCAACCTCATGGTGATGTTTTTCAACTTTAATTCCTACTTCTTTTAAATTTTTTAGATACTCACCACGCATATCCTGTTCACTATCCACTGGTGGCACTGGGAAGTATCCACCTTTGATTGGAGGTCTGTGTCCCATGTTTCCACTTTCATATTCTTTACCTGAATTATATGGACCTTCTTTGCTATCAATTTTAAATCCACATTCATTCATATCATTTTTAATTCTTACATCATCAAAAACAAAAAACTCTGGTTCTGGACCAAAGAATGCTTTGTCACCAATACCTGAAGCTTTTAAATATTCTTCAGCTTTTTTAGCCACACCCCTTGGGTCTCTTTCGTAAGGATCTTTTTTAATGGCATCTAAAATATCACAAAACAAAACTACAGTATTGTGGGAAGTAAAAGGATCCATAAACATTCTAGAAGTATCTGGTTTTAAAATCATGTCTGACTCATTAATTGCTTTCCAACCAGCAATAGATGATCCATCAAAAAATACACCTTCATTAAGCATATCTGTGTCAACAACAGTTGAATCCATTGTTAAATGTTGAAGTTTTCCTCTTGGATCAGTAAATCTTAGATCTACAAATTCAGCTTCTTTTTCCTTAATAAATTTTAAAACGTTTTGTGCACTCATTATGTCTCCTATGTAATTACAGAGCATTAATTAGCAAATAAACTCTTATAAATAATGCTTATTTAATAAATAACACTTATGCAATTTTCACATAAGTAGTGTATTTAATCAATATTATTAATCATACGAGTAAATAAGTGAATTCCATTTTAGATAAAGAACCAGTTAAAAGAGCAGAGAAAATTCTTAAAGACTTTGATCCAAATCTTAATGTTATTATTTTAGAACAAACAGCAAGAACAGCAAATGATGCTGCTACAGCCTTGGGTTGTAATGTTGGTGCAATTGTAAAAAGCCTACTTTTTAAATTAGGTGATAAATTTTGTCTTTGTTTAGTATCGGGAGACAAAAGATGCTCTTTAAATAAGTTGAAAAAAAAATTAAGCGAAAAAGATGTGTCAATGGCAAGTCCAGAGGAGGTTAAGCAAATTACTGGTTATACAATAGGAGGCGTATCTCCAATAGGTCATTTAGTGAATACCAAAGTATATATGGATAAACATTTAGAAAGATTTTCAAAAGTTTTTGCTGCAGCAGGACATCAAAACGCAGTTTTTGGAATTACCTTCTTTGAACTTAAAAAATTAACTAATTCAGAAGTTGATGATTTAACAGAATGAAGCAACCAAAATTAATAGATTATGCTTTATTAACCATATTGTCTTTAATATGGGCATCTGCATTTTTTAATATAAAAATTGCAACTTATTCATTTGGTCCAGTTACAATCGCTTTCCTGCGAGTATTTTTTGGAGCAATTCCAGTTCTACTTCTTTGTTACTATAAAAAAATAAAAATTGAGGCTTTTTCTAAAGATTGGCATTGGTTTGCTATGATTGGTTTTATAAATTTGGTTGCACCATTCTTTCTAATTGCCTATGGAGTAAAATCTGTTCA
>CABXVD010000031.1 GCA_902515625.1 uncultured Pelagibacteraceae bacterium
CTGGATCAAGTTTTAAAAGTTTTTTATAGAACTTATCTTGACCTATTTTTGATTGAAGATCTCTTATTTGATTTCTAATCCTTATAGGTATGTTTGGAATTTTCACTAATCCATCAGTCAATGCTTTAAAATATAAACCTGTACCTCCTACAAGAATTGGGGTTTTTTTTCTTTTTTTTATTTCTTGAATTTTTTTGAGTACAAGTTTCAACCAATTCCCAGTTGAAAAATTTTTCTTTACATCGTGAAAACCATATAAGTGATGACTTATTTTTTGGTATTTTTTTTGATCTGGTCTTGCAGAAAGAATCTTTAATTGCTTGTAAACTTGCATACTATCTGCATTTATGATTTCTCCATTTACTTTTTTAGCAAGCTTAATGGCAAAACTTGATTTTCCAGAAGCAGTTGGTCCAGAAATTAATATAATCTTGGATTTAAAATCCATGATTAGTCTAACTTAATTCCAATATATCTTCTCTGATTTTGATTATTATAGATTGCAAGCAATATTGTTTTTTGATTTGAGTTTAAAACTTGTTTTGTAATTTTTTTTAGATCATCAATAGTTTTTATTCTTTCTTTTTGAGCTTCTACAATAACACTATTCACCTCAATTGAACCAGCTAAGGGACTATTATTTTGAATACCTGTAATCACAAGTCCAGTAGTTTGATTGGGTAGTTTGCGATTTTTTATATCTTCTTTGTTAAGAGATCTGACAGTTATTTTTAAATCTTCAATTTGATCAGTTATATTTGGTGTTTTTTGTTTCTCGCTAACTTTAAAATCTTCTGATGTTTCAAGTCTTCCTAGAATAACATTTTTAATAATTTCTTTTTTATCTCTCCATATTTTAACTTCAACATTTTTACCAACTTGTGTTCTAGCAACAATAGCGGGAAGTTCTTTCATTTGATTAATTCTTTCACCATTAAACTCTAAAATAATATCACCATCTTTTATACCAGCTTTTTTTGATGGACTATTCTCTGCAACACTTGCAACTAAAGCACCTCTTGGCTTGTCTAATTTTTCAACTTCAGCAATTTCTTTAGTTACATCTTGTATTCTTACACCTAACCATCCTCTTTTAGTTTCACCAAATTCTATAAGTTGTTTAATTACAATTTGTGCGCTATTTGATGGAATTGAAAATCCAATACCAATTGAACCATTTCGACCTAAAATAGCAGTATTAATTCCTATAACATTTCCCTCCATATCAAATAAGGGTCCGCCAGAATTTCCTGAATTAATTGAAGCATCTGTTTGTATAAAATCTTCATATCTAGATAGTCCAATTGATCTATTTCTTGCTGAAATAATCCCAGCAGTCACTGTCCCTCCTAAACCAAATGGATTTCCAATAGCAATCACCCAATCACCTATTCTTGCCTTGTCTGAGTCACCAAAGGAAACAGGTATAAACTTTTCGTCTGTTTCTAACTGTAAAACAGCTATATCCATCAGTGGATCAGCTCCTAAAACTTTTGCTTGAAATTCTTGATCACCATTTACTCTGACGATGATGTCGTCTGCATCTTGGATTACATGATTGTTGGTAATGACTATCCCTTTTTCATCAATTATAAAACCTGATCCTAATGCAGCTGATTGTCTTTCTTCTGGATTTCCTTTAAACATGTCTTCAAGAGGTGAACCAGGAGGTAATTGAAAAGGAAATGGATTAGATTTTGTAACTACTGTAGTTGATGTTGAAATATTTACAACCGATGGCATTAATTTTTCAGCAAGATCAGCGAAAGACTCAGGTACAGGTTTTGAATAAGATTGGTTTAAACAATAAAAAGATAAAATTATAGTTATAAAGATAATTTTGATTTTTTTCATTTTAACTTTTTATATAATAAATAATTATAAATCCTATAATTGCAAAAATAAGTCCTCCTGATCTCAATTGACTATCTTTCACAAGTTCTAATTTTTTTAACATATTTTTCATTTTTGCTGGAAATATGGCATATAAAATTCCCTCAATGAATAAGAATAAACCAAAAGCTATAACTAGCTCATTCATTTAAAGATTATTGTTGGATTTCAGGTTTTATATTTCCAAAAAATTTAAAGAATTCACTATCAGGAGATAAAATTAAAGAAGTTTCGCCCCCAATCAATGCCTTTTCGTAGGCCTGCATTGCTCTATAAAATGCAAAAAATTCAGGATCTTTACCAAAGGCATCAGCAAAGATTTTGTTTCTTAAACCATCACCTTCACCTTTCATAATCTCTGACTGCTTTTGAGACTCCGCTAAAATAACTGTGACTTCTTTATCTGCAGTTGAGGTAATTGTTACTGCCATCTCTGCACCTTTTGCTCTAAATTCTTTTGCTTCTCTTTCCCGCTCAGTTTGCATTCTTCTATAAATCGCATCACTATTTGCTTGTGGAAGGTCAGCTCTTTTTATTCTAACATCAACAATAGTAATTCCAAAATTTTTAGCTTCATTATTCACACCTTCTTTAATCAAAGCCATTTGTTTTGATCTATCTTGAGACAGTAATGTTTGTAATTCTTCTTGACCTAAAACATTTCTAATTCGTGAGTTTATAATTGTAGACAATCTAGATCTCGCAACTCTTTCATCTCCAACTGAAATATAGAACTGTAATGGGTCAACTATTTTAAATCTGGCAAATGCATCAACAATTAAACGTTTTTGATCAGATGCAATTACTTCTTCAGGTGGTGTGTCTAAATTTAGTATTCTTTTATCGAGATAAACTACGTTTTGAATAAATGGAATTTTAAAATTCAAACCAGGATTAGTAATTATTCTTTTTGGATCTCCGAATTGTAGAATGATAGCCTGATTAACTTCCTTTACAATAATTACCGATAAAAATGCTACAACACCTAATGCAATTATTAATCCACCCAAAATTTTTCCAGCTTTCATTTAATTAGTCGCTTTCTTTTTTAGTTCAGGAAGCGGTAAGTAAGGTACTACTCCTGACCCAGCATTTTTTTCAATAATAACTTTATCAATATCAGCTAAAACTTTTTCCATTGTCTCTAAATACATTCTTTCTTGAGTTACAACTTTTGCATTTTTATACTCATTATATATAGATACAAATCTACTCGCTTCACCCTCTGCTTTTGCCACAACTTCTTTTTTATATGCTTCAGCAGCTTGTAAGATTTTTTGACCTTCCCCTCTTGCTCTTGGAATAACATCGTTAGCATAAGCTTCGGCTTCATTTTTAGATCTTTCCATATCAGCTCTTGCAGCCTGTACATCTCTAAATGCATCAATCACTTGATCTGGTGGATCAGCTTTTTGTGTTTGAACCTGTGTAATTTGAATTCCACTCTCATAATCATCTAAAATAGTCTGAATAATTTCTTGTGTTTCAACCTCAATTTTAGATCTACCTTCTGTTAAAATTGGTTGAATATCACTTTTTGCAATAACCTCTCTCATAGCAGTTTCTGCAGCTGCTTTAACTGTTCCCTCTGGGTCTTGAATTTTAAATAAAAAATTTCCTGCATCTTTAATTACCCAGAATACAGAAAAATCTATATTCACAATATTTTCATCTCCAGTTAACATCAAACTTTCTTGAGGTACGTCAGCAACACCCCCACCTGTTGAAAAACCACTGTCTCTCTCAGATCTAAAACCAATATCTATTCGATTAACTTTTGTAACCTTGGGGGTAAGCACGCTTTCTACTGGGAAAGGTATGTGATAATTTAATCCTGGTTGAGTAGTTTTAACAAATTTACCAAATCTCAGTACAACGCCTTGTTCGTCAGGCAAAACTCTATAAAGTCCACTTGCTAACCAAACAAATGCTAAAACCAATAGAATTAATCCCACAGATTTACCACCTGATGATTTTCCACCAGGTAAAAATTTTTTAATTTTATCTTGAATTTCTTTTATAATTTCATCAATGTTTGGAGGTGTCGGACCTCTACCTGATCCATTATTATTTCCACCACCAGGAGGTGATCCCCATGGGCTTCCACCCCTACCTCTGAAATCATCTGACATATGCCAAAGTATATAGTGTCTTTATTCCAAAAAACAAGTAATGATAGTTGTATGTCAGATAAAAAGCCTGAACTTAGTGCCGCAATGAAAAAGAAGCTTGAGCCCAAAAAATTCACTAAAAATCCAATTCTAGGAACAAAATTTACAATAGCTATTTCTAGCGCTAAGGGTGGGGTTGGAAAATCTACTTTTGCTACAAATCTTGCTTTAGCATTAAAACAAATTGGTAATAAGGTTGGATTGCTTGATGCAGATATTTACGGTCCGTCAATCCCAAAAATGTTTAATATTAATGAAAAACCAAAGAGTGATGGTCAAAAATTAGAGCCAATAAAAAAATATGATATTCAATGCATGTCTATCGGATTTCTTACAGATCAACAAACACCAATGATTTGGAGAGGACCAATGGTTACTAGCGCAATTAAGACTTTCACACAGAAAGTTAATTGGAAGGATCTAGATTTTATAATTGTTGATATGCCACCAGGGACAGGGGATACTCAATTAACTTTTTCACAAGAAATTAAAATGGATGCCGCAATCATTGTTTCAACTCCTCAAGAGGTTGCACTGCTTGATGTTAAAAGAGGGATTAAAATGTTTGATAAACTTGGAGTAAAAATATTGGGTTTAGTTGATAACATGAGTTATTTCTGTGGAGATGATGGTAAAAAATATAAAATATTTGGTGAGGGTGGTGTAAAAAAAACCGCAGAAGAATTTAGCAAAGACTTCCTTGGTGAAATTCCATGTAATCCAGAAGTTGGAAAATGTGGTGACGATGGAAAGCCAATTGTAGAAGCAAAACCTGATCATGAAATTTCTAAGATATATTTGGACTTTGCTAAAAAAATTAAATCAATTTATTTTTAAATTTGAAAACAAATAGTAAAATTTCAGTTGCCAAAATAATATTTAAATCACTAAGTTTTATTGGTTTAAAA
>CABXVD010000032.1 GCA_902515625.1 uncultured Pelagibacteraceae bacterium
ATTCTGCCTTATGGCTTATTAGGCAACATAATTTACTCAAGGACTCTCAAATCGCAAAACTTGTTGGCATAACAAAAAATTCAGTCACTTCAATCAGAAATAAAAGTTATTGGAATTATAATAATCTAAATCCAAAAGATCCTGTTGCACTGAATTTATTTACTCAAAAAGATTTATTAGAAGCTGTGGAAAAAGCTGAAAGGAGAATAAAAAGAGAAAAGAAACAGAAAGAAAAAGCAAAACTAAGTGCTCTTGTATCTGCATAATGAATAAAATTTATAGACATAAAATTGTAAAAGTGGTAGTTAACCACTTTTTTGGAGGTAATTATTAAAATAGAAGTTAAAGATAATAATATTGAACAAGCCCTTAGAGTTTTAAAAAGAAAACTTCAGAGGGATGGTTTTTTTAAAGTTATTAAATTAAAAAATACTTATGAAAAGCCCTCAGAAAAGAAAAAAAGAATTCTTCAAGAAAATATTAAAAGAGTTAAAAAACTAAATAAATTAAAAAATAGAATTTAAGTATACCGCGGGGTGGAGCAGTCTGGTAGCTCGTCAGGCTCATAACCTGAAGGTCGGCGGTTCAAATCCGTCCCCCGCAACCAATTAAAGATTAAATTTTAAAATTAGATTTTTCACTGTCAACTAAAAAAGCTTTAACTGTTTCTTTTGTAAGCTGATCAAATGATTTTCCAAAGTTTTCAATTTTATCAATAATTGCTGGCGGCACAGTAATGATATGACATCCCAATTTTTTTGCTTGTAAATAGTTATAAGGCTCTCTAACGCTTGCCCACAGTATCTCAACATTTTTAAATTTTTCAGCTAGTTTAATACTTTTAACAAATTCTGGCACAGGATCTTTTCCTACATCCGCTGCTCTTCCAGCAAAAATAGATATAATTACATTTGTTTTTTTATTTATTAACTTTAAAATCTTTTCAGTTTGTTTAGCATTATAAACAGCTGTTATATTAAGTTTAAGATTTTGATCATTTAATTCTTTGATAATTCGACCCATAAATTTACCCTTAGAATTTACAATTGGTACTTTTACATAAACATTTCTCCCCCAAGTGTTAATCTGCATTGCTTGAATTTTCATCTCACTATATTCATCAGCAAATACTTCAAGAGATACAGGTTTATTCCTGCAAATTCTTAGAATTTTTTTTGAATAAGATTTATAATTTTTTGCTCCAGCTTTTCTCATTAAGCTTGGATTAGTCGTAAATCCTTTAACAATTTTTTTTTTATTAAATTTTTTAATTTGATCTAATTCTGCAATGTCACAAAATATTTTTGTATTCAAATTAATACCTAAAGGTTTTTAGTAATGTCTTCAGTCATTTTTTTGGCATCTGCAAACAACATTAATGTATTTTCTTTGTAAAATAGGTCATTATCAATTCCAGCATAACCAGGGGACAAACTTCTTTTTACAAATAATACAGATTTACATTTTTCAACATCAAGAACTGGCATTCCATAAATTGGGCTTTGTGGGTCTGTTTTTGCCACTGGGTTTGTTACATCATTGGCACCAATTACAAATGCTACATCGGCATTTACAAAATCATTATTTATTTCCTCTAATTCAAATACCTCATCATATGGAACATTTGCTTCAGCTAATAATACATTCATGTGTCCTGGCATTCGTCCTGCTACAGGGTGAATTGCATAAGAAACTTTTATGTCATTTTTTTTTAAAGTATCAACCATCTCTCTTAAAGCGTGTTGTGCTTGTGCGACAGCCATTCCATAACCTGGAACAATTATTACTGATGAAGCATTTTTCATTAAGAAAGCAGCATCATCTGCGTTTCCACTTTTAACTGGTCTTTGCTCCTTATTTTTATCTGAAGCTGATTGATCTGTTGCACCAAATCCCCCTAGGATAACATTAAAGAATGATCTATTCATTCCTTTGCACATTATATAAGATAAAATTGCCCCAGAGGAACCTACTAATGCTCCAGTAATTATTAATGCAGTATTTTCTAAAGTAAATCCAATACCAGCTGCAGCCCAACCTGAGTATGAATTTAACATTGAAATCACAACAGGCATATCTGCTCCACCGATTGGAATTATTAATAAAAAACCAATTAAAAATGATATACAAAGCAATATCCAAAATAAATTAGATGATTGTGTTGAACAAAGTAGATAAGTAATAACAATTATCGAAATTAGAATCAAAGCATTAAGTGGATGTTGACCCTTAAAAGTTATAGGTGAACCTGACATTATTCCTTGTAGTTTTAAAAAAGCAATAATTGAGCCTGAAAAAGTTATTGCACCAACTGCTGCACCAATTGACATTTCAATCAAACTACCAAGTTTAATTTTACCAGGTGAACCTAAATTAAAAGCTTCTGGATTTAAAAAAGCAGCTATTGCAACAAACACAGCTGCAAGACCTACTAAGCTGTGAAAACCAGCAACTAATTCAGGCATTGCTGTCATTGGAATTTTGTAAGCAATAAAAGCACCAATTAATCCTCCTATTAAAAGAAAGATTAAAACGACTACAAACCCAGTTGAAAAACTACCAACAGATAAAAATGTGACTGTAACTGCAATTGCCATTCCTAAAATTCCAAAGAAATTTCCTTGTCTTGATGTTTCTGGCGAAGACAGTCCTCTCAAAGCTAGAATAAATAATACTCCTGATATTAAATAAAATATGGCTGATAAATTTGCTGTTAACATTATTTATCCTTTTTCTTTTTCTTATACATTGCAAGCATTCTTTGCGTTACTAAAAAACCACCAAAAATATTTACTGCAGCTAATGATATTGCTAAGAGTCCAAAAATACTCGAAGCATTAAATATAGTATCAGAATTTCCAGCCAATCCTGCTATAATTGCCCCAACAATTATTACTGATGAAATTGCATTAGTAACGGACATCAAAGGAGTGTGAAGCGACGGAGTTACACTCCAAACTACGTAGTATCCAATAAAAATTGAAAGGATAAAAATACTTAATCTAAATATAAAAGGATCTATTTCCATTATTTAATTAAAGTTTTCTCAATTATTTCATCATCTAAATTAATATTTATTTTTTTATTTTCCTTATCATATAAATTTACAATAAAGTTAAATACATTTTTTGCATATAAATTTGATGCAGAGATTGGAAGTTTGTTTAAAATATTACTCTCCCCCATTATTTTAACACCGTTTTTATCTACAACTTCATCAACTTTAGTGTGAGATGTATTTCCACCTTGAATAGCTGCTAGATCATAAATTATGGAACCAGACTTCATATTATTAATCATATCTTCTTTAATAATTACAGGTGCTTTTTTTCCTGGAATTAAAGCTGTACAAATCACAATATCTATTTTTTTTAGTGTTTCTGATAATAAATCTTCTTGTTTCTTTTTAAAATCATCTGAAGCTTCTTTAGCATATCCTCCTTCAGTTTCTAAATTTTCTGAACCTTCAACAATTAAAAATTTTCCTCCCAAACTTTCAACCTGTTCTTTTGAAGCCACTCTAACGTCTGTTGCAAACACAATTGCACCCATTCGTTTTGCGGTTGCAATCGCTTGTAGTCCAGCCACACCTGCACCAACTATCAATACTTTTGCAGCTGAAATTGTGCCTGCTGCAGTCATCATCATTGGAATTGCTTTTTCAAAATTAGCAAACGACTCTACTACCGCTTTGTAGCCTGCAAGATTTGCCTGTGAAGATAATATGTCCATAGATTGAGCTCTTGTTATTCTTGGAAGTAATTCGAGTGAAAATGTATTAATATTTTTTTTAACTAAATTACTTATTTTATCTTTATTATCGTATGGATTTAAAACACCAATAAAAGTTTGATTTGCTTTTAACAAAAAACTTTTATCATCATCTAACAAATTTAATTGAGCAATAATATCAGCATTAGTTATGATTTCCTTTTCATCTTTTAAGATTAATACACCTAAGTCTTTATATTCTTGATCTATAATTCCAAGATGACTTCCGTAATTTTCAGATAAAGAAACTTCAAAACCAAGTGATATATATTTTTTATGAATTTATCTGCTATTTACATAATACTCTTAATAGATGAATACAAAGTTTATAGATTTTGGGTGTATGTTTCTTCTCTGATATTAATATTATTATTATTTAACTTGTTTCCCAACACCAAAGAAAGAATTATTGATCAAACAATTAATGATATTACGAAAACTGAGTATCAGAGTCATCAGAAAATGTATATTTTCTCAAAATCTCATAATGACATGTATATCGCGGCTTATAGAATGTTTAATGCTAATAAATTATTAGGTGTTGGTCCTCGTCAATTTAGAAATGAATGTCATAATCATGCTATATCACAATATTCATGTGAAACACATCCTCATAATACTTATTTAGAATTACTTTCAGAGGCTGGAATATTTTCATTTTTAATAATAGCTTCTATATTTATTTATATTTGTTACTTATCACTAAAGCATTTAGTTTTTAAACATTTTAAAAAAAAAATTCTCCTCAATGATTTTCAAGTGTGTTTGATAAGTGCAGTATTAATTAGTCTGTGGCCTTTTTCACCAAGTGGAAGTTTTTTTAATAATTGGATGTCCATAGTATATTTTTTCCCAGTTGGAATTATATTGTGGCAAATAGATAAAAAAACAACCAAAATTTAATATGGTTTGTTAAATCTTAATATTATTGATTTAAATAATTTTTTACTATATTAGAGCTTAATTATTTATGAAAATTAAAAGTTCTCTAAAATCAATTAAAAAAAGAGATTTAAACTCCAAACTTGTGAGAAGGAGAGGCAGAGTTTACGTAATAAATAAAACTAATCCAAAATTTAAAGCAAGACAGAAATAATTTTATGGATAATGAAAACCATAAAAGCACTTGGAATAATTTTACAAAATTTGTATTGTGGGGAACC
>CABXVD010000033.1:0-2500 GCA_902515625.1 uncultured Pelagibacteraceae bacterium
TTATTTTAGCCTATAAGCACTGAACTTTCTCAGTAAAATTATTGTGAATACAATAAAAAAGTGAGGATTATTGAGCCATTTTTGCTCAATTAGCTATTTAAAACGTAAAAATTTAAGAAGAGAAGTGTGGACGGTTAAGGTTACCAAAAATTTGTCGTACACACTTCAACATCATATAAATTTTATTCTTAGAATTTATATGGAAGCTAGTGTGCGCCGTTTTTAAACTTGAGAGTTTGATCATGGCTCAGAACGTACGCTGGCGGCACGCCTAACACATGCAAGTCGAACGAAGTAGCAATACTTAGTGGCAGACGGGTGAGTAACATGTAGGTATCTGCCCTTTGGCCTGGAATAACACGAGGAAACTTGTGCTAATACCGGATAAGTCTTTACGGAGAAAGCTTTATGCACCATTGGATGAGCCTGCACTTGATTAGTTTGTTGGTGGGGTAATGGCCTACCAAGACTGTGATCAATAGCTGATTTGAGAGGATGATCAGCCACATTGGGACTGAGACACGGCCCAAACTCCTACGGGAGGCAGCAGTGGGGAATCTTGCACAATGGAGGAAACTCTGATGCAGCGATGCCGCGTGAGTGAAGAAGGCCTTTGGGTTGTAAAGCTCTTTCGTCGGGGAAGAAAATGACTGTACCCGAATAAGAAGGTCCGGCTAACTTCGTGCCAGCAGCCGCGGTAATACGAAGGGACCTAGCGTAGTTCGGAATTACTGGGCTTAAAGAGTTCGTAGGTGGTTGAAAAAGTTGGTGGTGAAATCCCAGAGCTTAACTCTGGAACTGCCATCAAAACTTTTCAGCTAGAGTATGATAGAGGAAAGCAGAATTTCTAGTGTAGAGGTGAAATTCGTAGATATTAGAAAGAATACCAATTGCGAAGGCAGCTTTCTGGATCATTACTGACACTGAGGAACGAAAGCATGGGTAGCGAAGAGGATTAGATACCCTCGTAGTCCATGCCGTAAACGATGTGTGTTAGACGTTGGAAATTTATTTTCAGTGTCGCAGCGAAAGCGATAAACACACCGCCTGGGGAGTACGACCGCAAGGTTAAAACTCAAATGAATTGACGGGGACCCGCACAAGTAGTGGAGCATGTGGTTTAATTCGAAGATACGCGCAGAACCTTACCAACACTTGACATGTTCGTCGCGACTCTAAGAGATTAGAGTTTTCGGTTCGGCCGGACGAAACACAGGTGCTGCATGGCTGTCGTCAGCTCGTGTCGTGAGATGTTGGGTTAAGTCCCGCAACGAGCGCAACCCTCACTTTTAGTTGCCATCATTAAGTTGGGCACTCTGAAAGAACTGCCAGTGATAAGCTGGAGGAAGGTGGGGATGACGTCAAGTCCTCATGGCCCTTACGTGTTGGGCTACACACGTGCTACAATGGTATCTACAACAGGAAGCAAGACTGCGAGGTCAAGCAAATCCTTAAAAGATACCTCAGTTCGGATTGCACTCTGCAACTCGAGTGCATGAAGCTGGAATTACTAGTAATCGTGGATCAGCGTGCCACGGTGAATGCGTTCCCGGGTCTTGTACACACCGCCCGTCACACCATGGGAGTTGGTTCTACCTTAAGGCAAGGTTTTAAACCCTTGACCACGGTATAGTCAGCGACTGGGGTGAAGTCGTAACAAGGTAGCCGTAGGGGAACCTGCGGCTGGATTACCTCCTTTCTAAGGATGAATGAAAGTAAAATTTCATTCTAAATAATACACAGGTAATGTTGACCGTCCTCATTTCTCTTCTTAAAGTAGTGTTTCTCTTGCATAGGGGCCGGTAGCTCAGTTGGTTAGAGCACACCCTTGATAAGGGTGGGGTCGAAAGTTCGAGTCTTTCTCGGCCCACCAATTTAAGATCATGGGGGATTAGCTCAGCTGGGAGAGCGCCTGATTTGCATTCAGGAGGTCAGCGGTTCGATCCCGCTATCCTCCACCAAAACACTTAGCTATTAAAAATTGTAAAAAAAATAATAATTAATATCAATATCTATATCCGAACATTAGTAATGTTATTAGCTAATGTTCAAAATAAAAATTTGATTCAACACAGAATTTTTTTCTGTGCATAAATCAAGCGTTTAAGGGCGTGTAGTGGATGCCTTGGCACTGAAAGCCGATGAAGGACGTGATATACTGCGATAAGTTTCGGGGAGCTGTATGTAAGTTTTGATCCGAAAATTTCCGAATGGGGAAACCCACCACTTTATGTGGTACTTTAAACTGAATACATAGGTTTAAAGAGACAACCTGGAGAACTGAAACATCTAAGTAACCAGAGGAAAAGAAATCAATTGAGATTCCGTTAGTAGTGGCGAGCGAACGCGGACTAGGCCAGTAGTTTTGTTAAAAAAATCTGAATAGTTTGGAAATGCTAACCATAGAGGGTGATAGTCCCGTATGAGTAATGTTTAATAAAATTCTTGAGTAAAGCGGGACACGTGAAATCCTGCTCGAATATAGGGGGACCACCCTCTA
>CABXVD010000034.1 GCA_902515625.1 uncultured Pelagibacteraceae bacterium
GTGAATTTAGGCTGAATTGAAAATCCAGATCCAAATTTTGTGTTTAACTCTTTTTCAAAATAATCTGGAGTTAAATAAAAATCAGCTACAATATTTTCTCTAAGATTTGGCATTAAATCTTTTTCCATTTTATCAATTACTAAATTTTTCATGTTTTCACCTTCAGTTTGCCAATCGATTTTAGATTGATTATTTGGAACTGGTACTAAAACATAAAAACAGTCATTTCCCTCAGGTGCCATTGATTTATCAGTTGCTGAGGGTCTGTGGAGATAATAGCTAATATCATTATTTAATTTTTTATTATTAAAAATATCTTCTAAATGTTCTTTGTATTTATTTCCAAACTTAATTGTATGATGCTCAACATTTGGATAAATTTTTTTGGTTCCAAAATAGTAAACGAAAAGACCCATTGAATATTCCATTCTTTTCTTTTTCCAATTAAAAATAAAAGAGCCTTGACCATTTTTTTTTAACATTTTTTCGTAAAAAGCTGGTGGATCTGCGTTACAAACAACGTTTTCAGCCTCAATGATTTTTTGGTTATTTAATTTAATACCAGCAATTTTATTACTTTTTGAAATGATCTCAGTAACTTCACTATTTTTGATTATATCAATTCCCTCTTCAAGCATAAGTTTTTCTAGACCTTTAATAATATTTCCTGTGCCCCCCATAGAATAATGGATTCCCCATTTTTTCTCCAAGTAAAGTATTAGTCCATAAATTGAAGTAGTGGTGAATGGATTACCTCCTACCAATAGTGGATGCATACTGAGCATTCTTCTTAATTTTTCATTTTTTATAAATGAAGATACTAATGAGTAAACTGATTTATAGCTTTTAAGTTTAAGTAGCGCTGGAAGTTGTTGCATCATTACAAAAGGTTTGTCAAAAGGAACATCTGCTAACTCTGTAAACCCTTTATCAAAAATCTTTTTGGTAAAACTTACTAATTTTTGATATCCTTCAACATCATCTTTGCTTATCTCTTCTATTTGTTTAACCATATTAGCTTCATCACCAGAATAATTAAATTTAGATTTATCCTCAAAAATAAATTGGTACCAAATTTTAAGAGGAGATAACTCAATGTAGTTTTTTGGATCCTTTTTAAATAATTCAAACAACTCATTAATTAAGTAGGGTGCAGTAATTACAGTTGGGCCACCATCAAATATAAAACCATTTTTCTTAAACACTCTAGCTCTACCACCAAGATCAGGATGTTTTTCAATTAATTTAACTTGATGTCCTTTTGCCTTTAGGCGCAAAGCTGCAGCAATTCCTCCAAATCCAGATCCAATCACTATAGAATTCATATTAATAATTTATAGTTTTTTTTGGAAATTGTAAGTGTATTATGAGCTAATTTTTTTTAGCTGCTCTTTAGTCTCATCTAAATTTTTTTGAAATACAGCATCGAGTTTTGATTTATCTACTGATGTGGATATAATTTTTTTAACTGAGTCCACTGCTATTTTAATTGAAGCATCTTTTATCTCTTTTATAGCTACTTCTTTCATTTGACTTATTTTATTTTCAGCAAGATTTTTTTTGATCTCAGAAGATTTATGGAATTTATCGTTCAATTCTATTACCAATCTATCCGAGTCTTTTTTTGCTTGATCTAAAATATCATTACTAACCGTTTGAGCGGTATCTAATTTTTTTTGTGCATTATCTAGCAAATTTTTTGCTTCAGTTCTTAATTTTTCACTTTCATTAATTTCATTTTTAATATCAGAGATCATCTGATCTAAAATTTGAGAAACTTTTTGTGGAATTTTTAAATAAATTAAAGCACCAAAAAAGATTACAAATGATACTGCTACCCAAAATGTTGCATCAATTGCCATAGTATTTATCCCCATTTCTTTTCGATAGATCATCAACAATTGCAGATATGCTACTATTGTTTACGCCGGAACCAATTAGCTTTTCTAAAAGTTCTGAAGAAGTTTCAATTGCTATTTTATTTATTTTATCTGGAGCGCTAACTTTTAAAACTTCTATTTCTTTTTCAGCTTTATTAATTTCATTATCAATTTGCTGATCTAATACTTCTTTTTTAGCCATTATATCTTTTAGCGCTTTTTCTCTTGTTTGATTAAACATAGTTTTAGCCTCACTCTTGCTCTTTAATATGACTTCATCATATTCCTTAAGCTTAGCTTCACTATCTTCTCTTTGTTTTTCTGCGGCCTCAATATTTTCTAAAATTTGAGATTTTCTCGACTCTAAATTGTTACTAATTTTTGGCAGTATGAATTTTGACAAAACAACATACATAGTTCCAAAAGTAAGTATTAACCAAAAAATTTGAGAAATCCAAAACTCAGGATTTAATTGAGGCATACCTCCGCTTTCAGCTGCAAAAGCTTCTTTAAAAAATAAGAAGCTAAAAAATATCGACTGAAAATATATTTTTTTAATCATTAATTTAAAATGCAAATAAAATGATTAATGCAACTACCAATCCAAATAATCCTGTAGCTTCCGCTAGAGCGAAACCTAAAAGTAAATTAGGAAACTGTTTTTGTGCTGCAGACGGATTTCTCATCGCTCCAGACAAATAATTTCCAAAAATTATTCCGATACCTACACCGGCACCTGCTAAAGCAATTGCTGCTAAACCAGCTCCGATCATTTTTGCTGCTTCTAATTCCATTATTTCCTCCTTGGTTAATTAATGGTGTAAATTTAATGCATCATTTAAATAGATGCAGGTTAAGATTGCAAAAACATAAGCTTGAAGAAAAGCAACTAAGATCTCTAAACCTGTTAATGCAACCGAAAAACTCAGTGGAAGCCAACCACCTACTAATCCAAGACTTATCACAAAGCCTCCGAAAACTTTCATCATTGTGTGACCAGCCATCATATTTGCAAATAATCGGACTGACAAACTTATTGGTCTACTTAAATAAGATATAATTTCTATTACTACTATCAAGGGTAATAGCACTGCTGGTACCCCACTAGGTACAAATAATTTTAGATAACCAAATCCATGTTTGATAAAGCCAATAATTGTCACTCCAATAAAAATAAATGACGCCAAAATAAATGTAACGATTATATGACTCGTTACAGTAAATGTGTAAGGGATCATACCAAACATGTTACAAAATAGAACAAACATGAATAAAGAAAATATAAACGCAAAATAGGGTTTTGCTTTTGATCCAGCTGTATCACTTATCATTTTTGCAACAAATGTATAACTAAGCTCTGCTAGTAGTTGCATTTTATTTGGTAATACTGAATTTCTTTTTGAACCAAAGTTAAACACAAGTAAGATCGAAACTGTACTAATAATCATAAACAAACTGGCGTTAGTAAATGATATATCAAATGCTCCGACTTTTATTTCAGGTCCAATTCGATAAACATCGAATTGAGACATAGGATTTGCTGCCATAAGTATTTATTTTTGCATATTTTTTGCAGATCTAATTACGTTAGTTATTCCAGCAACTACTCCCACAAAAAAAAATATTAATATAAACCAGGGTTTAGTACCAAAGGTCTTATCAAAAATAAACCCAATAATTGTCCCTACAGCAACTGCAGCGACCAGTTCAGTGCTTAATTTAAAGGCTGTTCCAATAGGTGAGGGGTTATTTTTTTTATTAAAAAGATTTCTCTTCGAAACCTTGTTTTTTGCAATCTCTAGGCGAGTTTTTAACGGATCTTTTGGCATTTGTATAGTTTAGGCAACCATACTCTCTGCTTTTTGTAAATCAACTGCAACTAACTGACTAATCCCTTTTTGAGGCATAGTTACTCCATATAATCTATTCATTTTAGACATGGTTAAAGCATGATGAGTTACAATGATAAATTTAGTATTTGTAATTTTAGTTAACTCCTCAAGTAGACTGCAAAATCTTGTTACATTTGCATCATCCAGTGGAGCATCAACCTCATCCAAAACACAAATAGGAGATGGGTTAGTTAAAAATACTGCAAAGATCAATGAAAGAGCCGTTAGTGCTTGTTCTCCCCCAGATAATAAAGTTATTGATTGTAATCTTTTTCCAGGAGGGCTAACCAACATTTCTAATCCTGCCTCCAACGGATCATCAGAGTCGACCAATTCTAATTTAGCATTTCCACCATTAAAAAGTTTGGTATAGACTTCATTAAACTTTCGATTAACTTTCTCAAAAGCCTCTATTAATCTTTCGCGTCCTTTTTGATTTAATTCATTAATACTGTCCTTTAACTTCATAATAGCTGTTACTAAATCTGCACGATCTTGTTCCATCTTTTTAATCTCTTCCTCATATTTACTAGTTTCTTCGTCTGCCTTTAAGTTTACAGAGCCAAATCTTTCTCTTTCTTGTTTTTTTTTATCCAAAGCATCTTCTTGATCAACTGCGTTAGGAAGCTCATCAACACCGTTTAAATTTGAATTCTCTAAAATATTCTCTTCATTAAGGTTAAGCTCAGAACTAATACGGTCTAATAAATCACTTTTTCTTTTTTGAAGACCATCAATAGTTGCTCCAGAACTAGC
>CABXVD010000035.1 GCA_902515625.1 uncultured Pelagibacteraceae bacterium
CAGATAAAACTAAAATAGTATCAACAAATGACTTCTGTTCAGGTGTAAACAGATTATCAATTGAGGCATTAAAGTATGGAGAACAACCAGTCGAAGATAAAGATTATATTATTGGTTTTAATGGTGAAATTTTTAATTATAAAGAAATTATTAAAAAGTATAATTTTGACTTTTCAAACTCACTGTCTGAAGTAAAAACATTGTTAAAATTATGGATCTTGAAAAAAGAAAATTTCATTAATGAAATAAAAGGCCAATATGCAATTTTTATTTTTGACAAAAAAAGAAAAAAAATATTTTTATTTAGAGATCCTTTTGGGATAAGACCAGTATATTATTACTTTTCAAAAAATAATTTTATTTTTTCATCAGAAATCAAAGCAATAATTAAAACTAAAATTACCAGTTTTTCTATCAATCCTGAAAGCTTAAATAGAACATGTATGTTTTGGACAAATATTGGAGATGAAACTTCATTCACAAAAATTAAATCATTAGAACCGGGAAAATATTTGTCTTGGTCTAAAAATAAATTAACTATTAAAAATCACTATAATTTCCCAAATTTATTTAATAATGATAATTATTCCAATAATACCAATATTTATGAAGCTCTTAAAGAAGCGGTAAATAACCAAGTTCATGGTGAAGTTAAATTTGGCTGCTATCTTTCGGGAGGGATAGATAGTTCAGCCTTAACTCATTTATTATCGCAAAATCGTAAAGTTGACACTTTTTCAATAGAGTTTGAAAACAAGGAATATGATGAAAGTGAAGCCCAAAAATTACTTGTACAAAGTTTAGATACAAATCATCATTCATTAAAAATCTCAAACAAAGATATATCTCAAAATTTTTCAAGAGTTATTAACCATGCTGAAACATTCTTATTTAGAACTGCACCAGTGCCAATGTATTTACTAAGTAAATTTGTTAATAAATTAGGTTTTAAAGTTATATATAGTGGGGAGGGTGCAGATGAAATGTTATTTGGGTATGATTTATTTTTTGAAAATAGAATAAGAAATTTTTGGAAAAAAAAAATAAATTCTAAATATAGACCCCTTTTACTAAAAAAATTATATAACTATCTTCCTCAATATAAAAATGATAGATATTTCGAACTAATTAAAGATTTCTACAAATTAAATCTTAAAAGTAAAAATATTTTTTATAGCCATCTTGTAAGATGGCAACAGTATGATTTAGTATCTAGTTTTTTTAATTTAAAAGACTTTAAAAAACAAAAATTGCATAATGATCTGTTAAATTATTTACCTAATAATTTCAAAAAAAACAGTATTGATAAAAAAGCACAATATCTGGAAATTTCAACACTTCTGAGCAATTATCTTTTGTCTTCACAAGGTGATAGGATGTCTATGGCCAATTCCGTGGAAGGAAGATATCCTTTTTTAGATGAAAAATTTGTAAATAATATTTCAAATATAAACCCAAATTTATTAGCACCAACAATTAAATCAAAAAAATTATTTAGGGAAGCCTTCAGGAATAAACTACCATCACAAATACTTGACAGACCAAAAGTTGCATATCAAGCTCCAGAAGCAAAATGTTTTGTAGACAAAAATTTTACTTCAGATAATGTGATTGAGTTAATTGATAATATTAAAGATTTAAAATTAATTAATAAAAAAAATTTCATGAATTTAATTAAAAAATTTAAAGATGAAAATACATCACAACGAATGGGTTTTAGAGAAAATATGTCATTAATATTAGCTTTATCTTACTCAAGTTTAAATAATTCATTAAAAGATTGGTCTAAATGAATATAGATAAGGAAATAATTTTAAAGGATCTGCTGGTTTATTTAAAGAAAGGTAATCCAATTATATCAAAATTAAAAAAAATTCCTTTAGATAAATCTTTAGTCGAACTTGGATATTTAGATTCTTTTGGTGTAATTGAAATAATTACTTATTTTGAAAAAAAATACAAAATTACTATAAATGACGATGAAATTACTAAAAAAAAATTTGGATCTGTAAACAAAATGATAAATTTGGTTTTCGTAAAGATCAAGAATTCTAAATAATTTTTTTTATATTACAAAAGTAATAACTTTAAAGAGGGGCGTTCTGTTGCCAGGTGCCCCATACCCCGTTTGCTTAATTAACTTAGTTAATTAGGCAGCAAGTGCGTAACTTTCGTTAGCAATTATAAATTAGCCCGTCACGGTGGAACAATCCCGAACGAAAGAATAGCTTTTAGTCATCCGTCGAATCTAGTTCACCCCCATAAGTTGCAATGGTGGAGGTGGTGGGTACTGCCCCCACGTCCGTAATGGTTATTACGAAATTCGTTTATCGTCATAGTTGGAAAACCAACGATATTAATATAAAAGGAATTACAACAGATTCAATAACAATCATGAAACTTACCAAAGAACAAGTAAAAGAAATAAAAAATCAACAAACTCAAAGTAATCAAACTAAAAGAGTTACAGTACCAGAGCTTGAAAATATTCTTTATGAAGCAATTCCTGCGTTAGACCATGGATTTGTAAGAGTAGTTGATTATATGGGTGATGATACCTCAATTGTACAATCAGCTAGAGTTTCTTATGGAAAAGGGACTAAGCAAGTTTCGACAGATAAAGGATTAATTAAGTATCTAATGAGACATTGGCATAGTACTCCATTCGAAATGTGTGAGATAAAATACCATATAAAATTACCAATATTTATAGCTCGACAATGGATTAGACACAGAACTGCCAATGTAAATGAATATTCTGCAAGATACTCAATTTTAGATAAAGAATTTTATTTACCTGCAAAAGAAAACTTAGCTGCACAATCTATCAGTAATAGACAAGGTAGAGGAGATGTGCTGGAGGGAAAACAAGCAGATGAGGTTTTAGAACTTTTAAAAAATGATGCTGAGAGAACATATGACAATTATGAGACTATGTTGAATGAAAAATTTGATGGTTCAACTATTGATCAAAATAAAAAAGGACTTGCGAGGGAGCTTGCTAGGATGAATTTAACATTAAATACTTATACACAGTGGTACTGGAAAACTGATTTATTAAATTTAATGAATTTCTTAAGACTAAGAGCTGATAGTCATGCTCAATATGAGATCAGAGTTTATGCAGATATTATGATGGATACTTTAAAAAAATGGGTTCCAATAACACACGAAGCATTTATTGATTATAGAGTTGGAGGTACAGAAGTTTCTGAAAAGGGCAAAAAAGTTATTCAAAAATTTATTAAACATGAGGAAGTTAATGCAGAAAGCTCTGGCCTTTCAAAGAGAGAATGGAATGAACTAATGCAGGCATTTAATTTACACAATAAAATTATTTAAATAATTAAAAATTTAATTAACTTTAAAAACAAGTTTAATCATATAAATAAGTATTTTTAATCCATCCTGAAAAGCTTTTACTTTTTTAATTCCATGTATTCTAATTCGTTCGAAACTAGGGATCTCTAAATACCTTGCATTTTTTCTTTTCATTTTTACAGGTATTTCAACGCATAAACAAAAATCATTACTTTTTAAATTTAGTGATTTAAAAGATTCTGTTTTACCTAGAATGTATGTGTATAATATATCAGATAATTTTAGGGAAAATAAAATTTTTCCCAATGTTGAAAAAATAAAATTTCCTATTTTTGTAACAATTGTATCATCATCGCTTCCAGCACCTTTTAAATATCTTGAAGCAAAAACATAATCTTGATTTTCACATAATTTCAACATTTCACTAAGATATTTTGGATCAAAAGAACCATCTGCATTGAAAATACAAAGATATTTAGTTTCTACTTCATTGATACCTTCAATAATAGCATTTCCGTACCCCCTACCTTTTTGAAAAATTAATTTGCATTCTAAATCTTTAATAGCTTCAATTGTAAGTAGATCATTTTCTTCAAGGACTACTATAATTTTGCAATTAAAATTTTTAATCTCTTTAAGAACTAATGGTAAAGATCCTTCCTCTCTTTTCGCAGGTATTACCAATGTTAAATTTTCCATATTGATCAAAGTTTATACTTAATTAATTAGTTTTCTATTATAAAAATTTTTGTTATTAAAAATTTTATTAACTATGATAAATTTATGATTTAGTTTAATTATTTCACGTTTAAAATTATCATAATTTTTTCCATATGATTTTTTTATGTCTTTAATTTTTACAAGTGAATTTTTATATATATTAATCTTACAATTGTACTTATGGTTAAGTTTATTAAATTTCTTATAAAAGCTATAAAATTTTGAATTTACTGTTAAATGAATACTTATTGATAAACCTTTACCATCAAATTGCAAATAATTGGATTTTCCATCAAAAATTTTTAAATGACAAAGTGAAATTAGCGGTGAATATTTATCTACCAAAAATTTAAGATCTTTGAGAAAAGGCTTAACATTAACA
>CABXVD010000036.1 GCA_902515625.1 uncultured Pelagibacteraceae bacterium
GAAAAAAAATGAAGAAAAAAGACAAAAAATAGAAGCTAAAAGAATTAAAATAGAACAAAAAAAAATTAAAGATGAAGAAAAGAAAAAACTTAGAGAAGAAGCCAGAAAGCTTAAACAAGAAGATTTAAGGCTAAAAATGCTTGAAAGACAAAGAATTAGAGAAGAAAATTTTAAGATAAAAGAAGAGCAGCTGAAAAATAAAGAATTTGAAACTCAAAAGATAAGAGATGAAAAAGAAAAGGAAAGACAAGAAAAATTAAGATTAAAAGAAATTGAAAAGAAAAATCGACTAGAGGAAGAGCAAAGATTAAGAGAGGCAGCTAGAAAATTGAAATATGAGCAAGAAAAACTTAAAGAATTTGAGCAGAGGTTAAGAGATCTAGAAACTGAAAGACAGCAGGAAATTCAAAGGCAGATTTTAAAAGAAGAGACAGAACAAAGAGCTAAGGAAGAGGAGTTAAGAATTAAAGAAAAAGAACTTAAACAAGCAGAACGTGAAAGAATAAGTAAAGAAAATGAGAGGCTTCAAAGAGAAAGAGAATTGAAAATAGAGGAGGAAAGACAAAAAAGAATTGAAGTAGAAGACGAAAGAATTCGATTAAGTGAAATGGCTGAAAAACAGAGAATTGATGAGGAAAATAATCGAATGAAGGAGTGGGAAAAAAAATTTGACGAGGAGCAACGATTAAAAGAGGAGGAGATAATTAAAAAATTTTATAGTGAAGAAATTTCTAAAGAAGAAAATAATAAAGATGATAGTAATCTAGATATTAAAACTGATGAAGATAATGTAAAAAATTAAATTTTCTGGTCATATTCACCGACCTTACCTGTTTTTTGTAACAAATCGTCAATAAAATCAAAGATTTTTTTCTTCCTTTCATCTGATGTTGGACTTTCAGTAACAACTACTAAAGAAGGTTTATTTGATGATGCTCTGATTAAACCCCACGAGCCATCCTCAAAAGAAAATCTAATTCCATTAACTGTTAAAATCTCTACTATTATTTGATTATCAATTTTTATTTTATCATTTTTAATTTTTTCCACTTGCTTCACTAATTCTTCAACCACTTGATATTTTTCTTCATCTTTACAAAAAGGAGCCATAGTAGGTGATTGATAGGTGGCAGGTAATTCATTCATAATTTCACTTATTTCTTTGTTTTGGTTATCTAGTAAATGACATACTTTAATTGCTGAATTTATCCCATCATCATATCCATAACCTAATGGTTGATTAAAAAAGAAATGTCCACTTTTTTCAAAGCCAGCTAAAGCTTTTTCTGTGTTAACTTTTCTTTTAATATGTGAATGACCTGTCTTCCAATAAATGGTATCACAGTTATTTTTTAATAATACCTTATCTTTTGAGTATAAACCCGTAGATTTAACATCCACTACAAATTTTGAATTCTGATATTTTGCAGATAAATTCCTAGCAATTAATAAACCAATTTTATCTGAGAATATTTCATTACCCTTATTATCAATTACTCCAACTCTGTCACCGTCTCCATCAAAACCAAAACCTATATCCGCATTATTTTCTTTTACTGATTTTGCTATTTCATGAAGCATTTCTAAATCTTCAGGATTAGGATTATACTTTGGGAATGTCCAATCTAAGTTGCAATCTAGTTCGATTACGTCACAGCCTATTCCTCTTAAAATATCAGGAGCGAATATACCTGCAGTTCCATTACCACATGCAACAACTGCTTTTATTTTTTTTTTAATTTTGTTATTTTTGATTAAATCTTCTTTATAAATTTTCTGAAAATTTTCAATTTGTTTTTCATTTCCTTGGCCTGATATAAATTTTTCATTTAAGGTTATTTCTTTTAATTCTTTCATTTCCTCTGGTGCATGAGTTAATCCTTTTTTGATACCCATCTTAACTCCAGTCCACCCATTTTCATTATGACTTGCAGTTACCATTGCAACAGCATCAGAGTTTAAATTAAATTGTGCAAAATAAACCATTGGTGATAATGACAATCCAATATCTTCAACATTACAACCAGTTAATAGCAATCCTTTTTTCAGAGCAGTTTTTATCTCTTCGCTATAAGAACGATAGTCATGTCCAACTATAACTGTCGGGTTATTTTTTTTAGTATGACTGATTATTTGTGTACCCAAACCTTTTCCAAGATTCTCTATTCCAGCTATATTTATGTCTTTTTCATACAACCATCGGGCGTCATATTCTCTAAAACCATATGGATCAATTTTAATATTTTGTGACATTTATTAATTTTTTATCTCTTTTATGTTAATTACCTGTAATTTTTTAATTTTTTTTATTGATATATAATTTATCATGTTCTATAAATGTTCTATTGATTTACTGATTATATAGTATATCAAATCAAAACGCCTACAACATGTAGTTGTTTTCGTTAAATAAACTAAATATAACAAGATTTATGAACAAAGTTTTATCGCACGCTCTAAAGAAAGCTGTCTCTGAATATAGCCCTCAAATTAATGAAGTTTCAAAAGATAAAAGACCTGATCTTTTCTCTTTAAACAACGAAACAGAGCTATTTCAAAATGACAAAGGCATTATTATTAAGATTGATCGTTCAAAAGATGTAAATTTAACTGACTTTGGTAAAGCGACTTTAAAAGACAGATATCTTGGTCACAACGAATCTTTTCAAGATTTATTTGCTAGAGTTGCAAGCTCATACGCTGACGACAATCTTCATGCACAAAGAATTTATAACTACATAAGCAACCTTTGGTTTATGCCAGCAACACCAGTTTTATCAAACGGAGGAACTAAAAGAGGATTACCTATTTCTTGTTTTTTAAATGAAGCATCAGATAGTTTAGGTGGCATTTTAGATTTATGGAGTGAAAATGTTTGGCTTGCAGCTAAAGGTGGTGGTATTGGAAGTTATTGGGGTAATCTAAGATCTATTGGTGAAAAAATTGGTAAAGTAGGAAAGACATCAGGAATAATTCCATTTATTAAAGTTATGGACTCTTTAACTATGGCGATTAGTCAAGGATCTTTAAGAAGAGGTTCTGCTGCTTGTTACCTTCCAGTTGATCATCCAGAAATAGAAGAGTTTATAGAAATGAGAAGACCAACCGGTGGTGACCCAAACAGAAAAGCATTAAATTTACATCATGGTGTTTTAGTTTCAGATGCATTCATGAGAGCTGTTGAAACTGACGAACAATGGGCATTAAAAAGTCCTGCTGATGGAACAGTTCAACAAACTATTTCAGCAAGAAATTTATGGATAAGATTATTAACTGCAAGAATAGAAACTGGTGAACCATATATAATTTATATTGATACCGTTAATAGACAAATACCACAGCATCATAAATTAGCTAATCTGACGGTTAAAACTTCAAACTTGTGTAGTGAAATTACTTTGCCAACAGGAATAGACAAAGATGGTAGAGATAGAACAGCAGTTTGTTGTTTATCATCTTTAAATTTAGAAAAATATGATGAGTGGAAAGATGATCCAAACATGATTAATGATGTTATGAGATTTTTAGATAATGTCTTATCAGATTTTATCAACAAAGCCCCTGAACAATTTAAAGATGCAAAGTACTCAGCTGAAAGAGAGCGAAGTGTTGGATTAGGTGTGATGGGTTTTCATTCATTTTTACAAAAAAATAGAATTCCCTTAGAATCTGTAATGGCTAAGTCGTGGAATAAAAAAATATTTAAAGATATAGATTCTAAAGTAAATCTGGCCTCTAAAGATTTAGCAGAGGAAAGAGGTGCATGTCCTGATGCTGCAGAATATGGTTATCAAGAGCGATTTTCTAATAAAACTGCAATTGCCCCGACAGCTTCAATTTCTATTATTTGTGGTGGAGCATCACCAGGAGTAGAACCGATAGCTGCTAATAGTTATACCCATAAAACCTTGTCAGGTTCATTTAACGTAAAGAATAGATATTTAGAAGAAATCTTAGAAAGTCACGACAAAAATGATGATGAAACTTGGTCTAGTATTACAACAAATCAGGGCTCAGTATCTCATTTAGACTTTTTAAGCGATCTAGAAAAAGATGTTTTTAAAACAGCATTTGAGTTAAACCAAAGTTGGATCATTGAGCTAAGTGGAGACAGAACTCCATTTATATCTCAAGCGCAATCAGTAAATTTATTCTTACCTGCAGATGTTCATAAGAAAGAACTTCATAAAATTCATTTTGACGCTTGGAAAAAAGGCTTGAAGAGCCTTTATTACTGTAGATCAAAATCAATTCAAAGAGCCGAAAATATTAATGATGCAAAATCAACAGATATTATGGCTAATGTTTATAAAAATA
>CABXVD010000037.1 GCA_902515625.1 uncultured Pelagibacteraceae bacterium
AGGTGTACCATTTGAAAGAATAGCAAGTTTTAAATCTTTTTCTTTAAGTGATTTTAAAACTGCAGGCACTTCCTTAAATGGTGAAAGAATTTTATAAAGATCTAATAATTCATTTCTCAATGAAGAGTCTATTTCATAAGCTTTCATAGATTTATCTAAACTATCTTCAGTTACTTGCCAAAAATCTTTATGTCTTTTCATTAAACTTCTGAGCCAAGTATATTCTAGCTGACTAGTTCTCCAGTAATTTGCAAAACCTTCCCACTTATCACCAATTTTATCTTTGCATTTCTCAGCAGCTGAATTCACATCAAATAAAGTTCCATATGCATCAAAAATTATTGCTTTAATATTTTTCATAAACTAATTTATCTATATGAGTAACATTAGATTATTTTTTCCAGAAAGTTTATCACTTAATTTAACAGCAACACTTGATAAATCACAATCTCATTATGTAAGTAAGGTTATGAGAATTAAAGAAAATGAAGTTTTCTCTTTATTTAATATTAGTGGTGAGTGGGAGGCAAAAATTTTAGGTATTTCAAAAAATATTGTTGAGTTTAATGTTACAAAACAATTAAGACAAAAAGAGAATTTTAAAGAGCTATGGTTAGCTTTTTCACCTATCAAATCTAATTACTTTAATTTCATGATCCAAAAAGCAACTGAGTTAGGAGTTACAAAGTTTTTGCCTATTATTTTTGATCGAACAATTGTTAGGAAGATAAATAAAGAAAGATTAGAAAAAGTTATTATAGAAGCAGCAGAACAATCGAATAGAATTCAGGTTCCTAATATTGAAGACCCGCAAAATCTTAGAGATTTTCTAAATAAGAATGATGTCGATTTGATTTTCACAGATCTTAATTCAAAAAATAATAAAGTAGATTTAAAAAAACTTACTAGCAAGCCAACCTGTATCGTTGTAGGTCCTGAAGGAGACTTTTCTGAGAGTGAAAGAGACGAGATTCTCTCATACAAAGGTGTTCAGGCTATAAAAATTAATGAAAACATCCTAAGATCTGAAACAGCTGTAATTTCTGCCATATCGATCATAAATTACGCCATTAATTGATATTTTGTCGCGAAAAGTAAAGTGTAATTTTTCTAAAGAGGATTTATATAGTGTCTAAAAATGAATAAATTTTTATTTATAATCTCAGCAGTTTTAACAACTTCTCATGCGTTAGCTGATCAACCAAAAGACTGGCAATTAGGTTTTCAAAATGCAGCATCTGAAACGATGAGAGATATTGTAAATTTTCATGACAACCTTTTACTTCCAATAATTATTGCAATAAGTGTATTTGTTTTATTCTTAATGATTTATGCTTGTATAAGATTTAGAGCATCAGCAAATCCAGTTCCTTCAAAAAGAACTCATAATGTTGCAGTTGAAGTTTTATGGACATTAATTCCATGCTTAATTTTAATTGTCATGGCTGTACCCTCATTTAAAATTTTATATAAACAAGACACTATTCCAAAAGCAGAAGTTACAGTTAAGGCAGTTGGGTATCAGTGGTATTGGGGTTATGAATATCCAGATGAAAATATAATTTTCGAGTCGTACATGATTGAAGATAAAGACTTAAAAGAGAATCAGCCTAGATTATTAGCAGTTGATAATGAACTTGTAGTGCCGGTAAATAAAGTAGTTAAGGTACTAATTACTGCAAACGATGTATTACATGCTTGGGCTTTGCCAGCTTTCGGAGTAAAAAGAGATGCTGTGCCTGGTAGAATTAATGAAACTTGGTTTAAAGCAGAAAAAGTTGGAACTTACTATGGTCAATGTTCTGAACTTTGTGGAATTAAACATGCGTTCATGCCAATAACAGTCAGAGTTGTTTCTGAAAAAGAATATAATGAGTGGCTTATGGATGCTAAAGTAAAATTTGCAAAAGAAGTAATTGAAGAAGATGAATTTAAAAAACTAGCGAGTAAATAATTATGTATACACAGACTGCATCACACGACGATCACACTCCAACTGGTTGGAAGCGTTGGGCTTATTCAACCAATCACAAAGATATTGGAACAATGTATTTAATTTTTGCAATTATTGCAGGTGTAATTGGTACTGCATTTTCAGTTTTAATGAGAATGGAGTTGATGCATCCGGGAGATGGTATCTTAGGTGGTAATTATCATTTATATAATGTTTTAGTAACTGGTCATGGATTGATCATGATTTTCTTTATGGTTATGCCAGCAATGATCGGTGGTTTTGGTAATTGGTTTGTTCCAATTATGATTGGTGCCCCAGATATGGCGTTTCCAAGAATGAATAATATTTCATTTTGGTTACTACCCACATCATTTATTTTGTTAATTATGTCTATCTTCATGGATGGGCCTCCAGGTCAAACAGGAGTTGGAGGTGGATGGACTATTTATCCTCCTTTATCATCTTCAGCTGGACAACCTGGTCCTGCAATGGATTTTGCTATTTTAAGTTTACACTTAGCAGGTGCTTCATCAATTTTAGGAGCGGTAAACTTTATTACAACGATTTTAAATATGCGAACCCCAGGCATGACTTTACATAAAATGCCTTTATTTGCCTGGTCAATTTTAGTTACAGCATTTTTATTATTGTTATCTTTACCTGTTTTAGCAGGAGCAATTACAATGCTTTTAACTGATAGAAATTTTGGAACGGCTTTTTTTGATGCACAAACTGGTGGAGACCCAGTTTTATTCCAACATTTATTTTGGTTTTTTGGTCATCCCGAAGTTTATATTTTAATTTTGCCTGGTTTTGGAATGATAAGTCATATTGTTTCAACGTTTTCTAAAAAACCTGTATTTGGATATTTGGGAATGGCTTATGCTATGGTTGCAATTGGAATTGTTGGTTTTGTTGTATGGGCTCACCACATGTATACAGTTGGTTTAAGCACTGACACAAAAGCATACTTTTTAGCAGCAACAATGATTATTGCTGTTCCTACAGGGATAAAAATATTTTCATGGATTGCAACGATGTGGGGTGGATCTATCTCATTTAAAACACCAATGGTATGGGCATTAGGTTTTATATTTTTATTTACGGTAGGGGGAGTTACAGGAGTTGTCTTAGCTAATGCAGGTGTTGATACAGCAATGCATGACACTTATTATGTCGTTGCACACTTTCACTATGTTTTATCTTTAGGGGCAGTGTTTGCGATATTTGCAGGTTTTTATTATTGGTTTGGAAAGATGTCTGGATATGAATATTCAGAATGGATGGGTCAATTACATTTCTGGTTAACTTTCATTGGTGTCAATTTGGTATTTTTCCCACAGCACTTTTTAGGTCTTGCTGGAATGCCAAGAAGATATGCTGATTATCCAGATGCTTTTGCAGGATGGAATTACATTTCATCAATAGGATCATATATTTCAGTTTTAGGTTTAGTTGTATTTTTCGCAAACCTTATTTATGCATTTTCAAAGAAAAAAGCAGCAGCCCAAAACCCTTGGGGTGAGGGGGCTACAACTTTAGAATGGACTGTGCCATCACCACCAAATTTCCATACCTTTGAGGAATTGCCGAAATTTGAAGACGATGAAAGTATTGAAAAATCTACAAGTTAAGTATTAATTTAGATTTTTTAAACATAATATTAATGATCAAGTCAAAATTAAAAAATAGAAATTTAAGTCAGGAAGACGTATTTAATTTATCTGAATTATTTAAACTAATGAAGCCAAGAGTGATGTCATTAGTTATCTTTACTTGTGCTGTAGGCTTATTGATGGCACCAAATATTATTCCTACAAAAGATGCAATCATTGGTATTATTTTAGTTTCAATAGGTGCAGGAGCGGCAGGTGCACTTAACATGTGGTACGAATCTGATTTAGATGCACTTATGTCTAGGACTTGTTTGAGGCCAATACCAACTGGAAAAGTAAATAAAAATCAGGCATTAGTATTTGGTATTACCTTATCAATATTTTCTGTAATAGCATTAGACTATTTTGCAAATAGAATATCTGCTGGCTTATTGTTATCTACGATCTTGTTTTATGTTTTCGTTTATACAATCTGGCTGAAGAGAAAAACTCCACAAAATATAGTAATTGGGGGTGCTGCTGGCGCTTTGCCACCAGTAATTGGTTGGACAATTGCTACTAATTCACTTTCATTAGAGCCAATAACATTTTTTCTAATAATTTTTTTTTGGACACCATCTCATTTCTGGGCTTTAAGCTTATATAAATCTGATGATTATAAAAGAGCAAAAATTCCAATGCTACCATTAACTAATGGAGTAGAGAGTACAAAATTAAATATATTAATTTA
>CABXVD010000038.1 GCA_902515625.1 uncultured Pelagibacteraceae bacterium
AAACTATTAATAGAGGTAATTACTCAACTTAAACAAAACCTTAAATCACAACAATAAATGGCAAGTTTAGACGATTTAAAAAAAAGAATAGCGAGTGTAAAGTCTACACAGAAAATTACAAAGGCTATGAAGATGGTTGCTGCAGCGAAACTTAGAAAAGCTCAAGAAAGTGCAGAAAAGGGAAGACCTTATTCAGAAAAAATGAATAATGTTATTTTAAATTTGTCTAGTGGAATATCAGATAAAGAGAATGCTCCAAAACTTTTATCAGGAACAGGAAATAACATGGTTCATTTATGTGTTGTAATGACATCAGATAGAGGATTATGTGGAGGTTTCAATTCTAATATAATTAAAAAAGCTAAAAGTTACTTCTCTAAAATTTTAAGCGAGGGAAAAGAACTTAAAATCATAACTGTAGGCTCAAAAGGAAATGATCAGTTAAAGAGAATGTATGGTGATAAAATTATTGAGAATATTTCTTTCAAGGAGTCAAAAAATGCTAATTATTTTGATGCTGACAAGGTTGGCAAGATAGTAATAGATAAATTTGAGAGTAGTGAATTTGATATATGTACTATTTTTTATAATCAATTTAAAAATGTAATTACTCAAATTCCTCAAGCTCAACAGATAATCCCTCTAAATAGTGAGGATAGTGAAGAGAATATTTCTGAGGAAAGTTATGAATTTGAACCAGATGAAGATGAGATTTTGAGTAATTTATTGCCAAAAAATATTTCAACACAAATATTTAAAGCAATGTTAGAGAATTCAGCTAGCGAACAAGGATCAAGGATGAGTGCGATGGACAACGCAACCCGAAACGCAGGTGAAATGGTTGACAAACTTACTATCCAGTATAATAGAAGTCGTCAGGCAGCAATTACAAAAGAACTAATAGAAATCATATCAGGAGCAGAAAGTTTATAATTATGAGCAAAGGAATAATCACACAAGTTATTGGAGCAGTAGTTGATGTAAAATTTGAGGGAGAACTTCCAGAAATTCTAACTGCATTGGAATGTAAAAATGGAGATAACAGATTAGTTTTAGAAGTTGCTCAACATTTAGGTGAAACAACAGTTAGAACAATTGCGATGGATGCTACTGAAGGACTAAAAAGAGGTGATGAAGTAATAAATACTAATGCTCCTATTCAAGTACCTGTCGGACCTGAAACTCTTGGAAGAATTATTAATGTAATTGGTGAGCCCATAGATGAAAGAGGTGAAGTTAAAACAAAAGAAAGTTGGCCAATTCATAGAGCAGCCCCTGAATTTAATGATCAGTCTACGGAAACAGAAATTCTTGTAACTGGTATCAAGGTTATTGATCTGTTGGCACCTTATGCTAAAGGTGGAAAAATTGGATTATTTGGTGGAGCTGGAGTCGGTAAAACAGTCTTAATTATGGAATTGATAAATAACGTTGCAAAAGCACATGGAGGATTTTCAGTTTTTGCAGGAGTAGGTGAACGAACTAGAGAAGGAAACGACCTTTATCATGAGATGATGGACTCTGGAGTAATAAAAAAAGATGGTCCTGGATCTAAAGCTGCACTAGTTTATGGACAGATGAATGAGCCTCCAGGAGCAAGAGCAAGAGTTGCGCTTACAGGTTTAACAGTTGCTGAGTATTTTAGAGACCAAGAGGGTCAAGATGTTCTTTTCTTTGTTGATAACATTTTTAGGTTTACTCAAGCTGGCTCAGAGGTTTCAGCACTATTAGGAAGAATTCCCTCTGCAGTTGGTTATCAACCAACACTAGCTACAGACATGGGAAATCTACAGGAAAGAATTACAACAACAAACAAGGGTTCAATTACATCAGTTCAAGCAATTTATGTACCAGCTGACGACTTAACTGATCCAGCTCCAGCAACTTCATTTGCACACTTGGATGCAACAACTGTACTTTCAAGGCAGATCGCTGAAATTGGTATTTATCCAGCTGTTGATCCATTAGACTCTACATCCAGAATTTTGGACCCAAGAGTTGTAGGAGATGAGCACTACAAGGTAGCAAGAGATGTCCAAAAAATATTACAATCTTATAAGTCACTTCAAGATATTATTGCAATTCTTGGTATGGATGAATTATCTGAAGAGGATAAGCTAGTAGTTGCAAGAGCCAGAAAAATCCAAAGATTTTTATCTCAACCGTTTTTTGTAGCTGAAGTTTTTACTGGTTCACCTGGAAAATTAGTTGATTTAGAATCAACCATCAAAGGTTTTGATGCCATTTGTAAAGGTGAATACGATCATTTACCAGAAGCAGCATTTTATATGGTTGGCACTATTGAGGAAGCAATTGAAAAAGCTAAGAAAATGGAAAAAGAAGCAGCTGCTTAATGAGCGAGGAATTTAAAATTGAAATTGTAAATCCAGAAAAATCTTTTTTAGTAAAAGAGGATGTTTTGGAAGTTGTTGTACCTGCCTATGAAGGAGAAATGGGAATATTAAAAGACCATATTTCAATTATTTCTTTTTTAAAGCCTGGCATAATTAAAATTTTATCAAAATCAGGTGATGAAAGTTATTATATTGAAGATGGTATTGTTGAATTTAAAAATAATAATCTTTCAATTCTAACTAGCTCCATATTTAATATTGCTGATATGGATAAATCCAAACAACAAGATTTATTGAAACAAGCAGAGAAAGAGTCTGGTGAGGAAGAAATAAGTGACCAGTCTAGGTATTTAATTGATCAAAAAATCGAAGTTTTAAAAACGCTCAATTAGATTAATTTTTCAACTTTCTCTTGTACTTCTTTGTAAACATGCAACTTAAAATCTACCACTACTTTAGTTAGTTGATCTAGCTCTATCCATTTCCAATCTAAAAACTCTGGATGATGTGTGTTAATATTGATTTCGTTATCCTCACCAGTAAATCTCATTAAAAACCACTTTTGTTTCTGCCCTCTATATTTACCCTTCCAAATAATACCTAGTAGACGTTCTGGAAGCTCATAAGTTATCATGCCATCTAACTCTCTAATAAGTTTAACACTTTTGATACTAGTTTCCTCTTCTAGCTCTCTATAAGCAGCCTTTAAAAAATCTTCACCAGAGTCAACTCCTCCCTGAGGCATCTGCCAAAAATCTTTAGGATTATCCATTCTCCTTGCGACGAATACTTTATTTTCTTTATTTAAAACTACAATTCCCACACCACTTCTTAGTGGTAAGCTACTATATTTCTTATCCATGTTATCCGTTGAGTAACTTAATGGCGTAACTTAGTTGATTGTCTGTGTCACTCTTTATCTTAAAATCATCTCCGTCTTCATTGATTTCAATATCAGGTCTGACACCGACCTCAGAAATAGATTTTCCAGACGGCAGATAATATTTTGCAACAGTTAACCGGATAGCGCCTTTATTCTTAAGAGGAATTATTGATTGAACAGATCCTTTTCCATAACTGTTTTCTCCGACAATTATTGCTCTTTTATGGTCCTTAAGTGCACCAGCCACTATTTCAGAGGCAGAGGCTGAACCGTAATTAATCAGTACTAATAATGTTTTTCCATTTGTAATATCTCCTTTTTTAGCAAACCATTTTCTATTTTCTGATTTTTTTCTACTTTTTGTAGACACTATCTCACCATTATCTAAAAAAAAGTCAGAGATTGTTATGGCTTGAGATAATAGTCCTCCTGGATTATTCCTTAGATCTAAAATAAACGCATTTACACTTTCATTCTTATTTAAATTTTTAATCTGTTTTTCAATTTGATCACTACTATTTTCATTAAATGATGTAAGTCTAATATATCCTATATTATTTTCTAAAATTTCAGATTTGACTGATTGAATTTCTATTATTTCTCTAACAATATTAAATGTTAGTGCTTTTTTTTCTCCTCTTCGCCTCACAGTTAATTCTATTCCAGAACCAACCGGCCCCCTCATTAAATCTACAGCTTCAGCTAAGGATTTACCTTGCACTTGAATATTATTTATTTTTACAATGTAGTCTCCAGCTTTTAGTCCTGCTTTTGAAGCAGGCGTATCATCAATAGGTGATATTACCTTAACTACACCAGCCTCCATACTCACTTCAATACCTAACCCTCCAAATTCACCACTTGTTTCAGCTTGCATCTGATCTAGAATTTTTGGTGACATATATGCAGAGTAAGGATCAAGAGATTGTAGGAGACCATTGATAGCTGAGTCCATACTTTCAGACTGATTTATCTCATCTACGTATTCTTTATTTATTTTTTCTAGGACTT
>CABXVD010000039.1 GCA_902515625.1 uncultured Pelagibacteraceae bacterium
TTACCATTATATTTAATAAAAGGTGTATCTAGTCTTTGATTTGATAAACCATCACATGCGTATCTTGTTTTATCTGAAATCCACTCTTCATTTATATCCTCATTAATTAGTGGTAAAACTCTTTTAACCTCCCAATCATACGTATCTACTCTTACATTTGATCCAACAGCGTCCATTACATCAACAGTCTCAGTTTTTTTAAGTTCCCATGGTCTTGCCTCAAAAACATAAGGTTTTGAAGTTAAAGCACCAACTGGACAAAGATCTATTACATTTGCTGACAACTCTGATTGCATTGACTGCTCCAAATAAGTTGTAATTTGCATATCCTCTCCTCTACCAATTGCTCCTAACTCAGACACTCCAGCAACTTCTGTCGCAAATCTTACACATCGCGTACAATGTATACATCTTGTCATTTGTGTCTTAATTAATGGTCCCATATGTTTTTCTGGTACAGCTCTTTTGTTTTCTTTAAATCTTGATTTATCCACTCCATAAAACATAGATTGGTCTTGAAGGTCACACTCACCACCTTGGTCACACACTGGGCAATCTAAAGGATGGTTAGCTAATAAAAATTCCATAACTCCTTTTCTAGCCTTTTCAACAAAAGGAGTGTTGGTTTTAATATTCATTCCCTCTGCAGCTGGCATTGCACAAGAAGCAATTGGTTTAGGAGATTTTTCCATTTCAACTAAACACATTCGACAGTTACCTGCTATTGATAATTTTTCGTGATAACAAAACCTAGGAATTTCTGCTCCAGCTTTTTCACACGCCTGTAGAACTGTTAAACCGTCTTCTACCTCAACTTCAATGTCGTTTACTTTTAATTTAGGCATTTTTTTTATCTAATAAATGTTGGTCAACTAAATAAGGAATATTATTTTTTTTCTGAACAATAGGGTCTAAATTATTTCTTTCCTCAATTTCTTTTTTAAAATGTCTTAACAATCCTTGTACTGGCCATGATGATCCTTCACCAAATGCACAAATAGTATGACCAGCAATTTGGTTTGTTACATCACCAAGCATATCCACTTCATCTTTAGTAGCCTCCCCTTTTGCCATTCGTTCTAGCATTCTCCACATCCATCCTGAGCCCTCTCTACATGGTGTGCATTGGCCACAACTTTCGTGTTTATAAAATCTAGCTATCCTTGCCATACATTTAATAATGTCCTGGTCCTTGTTAATAACTACAATTCCGGCAGTTCCTAATCCACTCTTTTCAGCCATTAGTGAATCAAAGTCCATGGTTAATGTCTCACATTTTTCTTTTGGTATTAGTGGCATTGATGAGCCGCCTGGAATTACAGCTTGTAAATTTTCCCATCCACCTACAACTCCTCCTGCATGTACCTCAATTAATTCTTTTAAAGAAATATTCATTTCTTCCTCAACATTACATGGATTATTCACATTGCCTGAAATACAAAAAATTTTTGTACCTGTATTTTTTTCTCTACCTAGCGAGGAAAACCATTTTCCACCTCTTCTAAGAATTGTTGGAACAACAGCTATCGTTTCAACATTATTAATAATCGTAGGGCATCCGTAAAGTCCAATCAATGCTGGAAAAGGAGGTTTTAATCTTGGTTGACCTTTTTTACCTTCTATACTTTCAAGTAAAGCTGTTTCTTCTCCACAAATATAAGCACCTGCTCCATAGTGAATGTAGATATCCAAATCCCATCCAGTTCCAGCAGCATTTTTACCAATTAAATTTTTTTCATAAGCTTCATCAATAGCTGATTGTAATTTTTGACCCTCTATAAAATATTCACCTCTAATATAAATGTAACAAACATGAGCTTGAACTGCATAAGATGCTATTAGACATCCTTCGATTAATTTGTGAGGCTCAAATCTTAGAATATCCCTATCTTTACAGGTACCTGGTTCTGACTCATCTGCATTAATAACTAAATAATGAGGTCTAGATCCGACTTCTTTAGGAGCAAAAGACCATTTTAAACCTGTAGGAAATCCTGCACCACCTCTTCCTCTGAGTTGTGAGTCTTTTACCTCATTAATAATCCAATCTCTTCCTTTTGCTATTAATTCTGAGGTATTTACCCAATCGCCTCTAGTCTGAGCAGATTTAACATCCGCACCCATATCATTATACAAATTTTTAAAAATTCTATCTTGATCTTTAAGCATTTTTTACATCCATAAGTGTTTTTCTATTATTTTCAGGCTCTGTATTTAATCGTCCTCGATAAGATCCTGGTTTTGGGTCTTCACCCTTTAAAATTTTATCGAATATTTCTACTGTTTTTTCTTTATCTAAATCTTCATAATAATCATCATTAATTTGCATCATAGGAGCATTAACACATGCTCCTAAACATTCTACTTCCATCCAAGAACAACTTTTATCATTTGATAATTCATTTTCTTTATCTGAAATTTTTTCCTTACAAGCTTCAACTAATTTATTTGCTCCTCTGATCATGCAAGGAGTAGTAGTGCAAACCTGAACAAAATATTTTCCTACTGGCGATAAGTTGTACATAGTGTAAAAAGTTGCTACCTCGTAAACTTTTATGTAAGGCATATCTAAAAACTTTGCGATATATTTCATTGCTACTAATGGGATCCAGTTATCATTCTGTTTTTGAGCAATATATAATAAAGCCATCACAGCACTTTGCTGTTTCCCCTTAGGATATTTTGAAACTATTTTGTTTGCTTCTTCCAATGAGGAAGAGCTGAACTCAAAAATTTCTGGCTGATTTTTTGCTGGTCTTCTTAAACTCATCTATCTACCTCTCCAAAAACTATATCCAGCGACCCTAATACTGCTGGAACATCAGCTAGCATATGTCCTTTAATCAAATAGTCCATTGATTGTAGATGTGAAAATCCAGGAGCTCTAATTTTACATTTGTATGGTTTATTTGATCCATCTGAAATCAAATAAACACCAAATTCACCTTTGGGAGCTTCGACTGCTGTATAGATTTCATCTTTAGGAACTCTATAACCCTCTGTAAAAAGTTTAAAATGATGAATAAGTGCTTCCATTGATTGTTTAATCTCTTTTTTTGAAGGTGGGCTTATCTTGCCGTCTAAAGATTTTATTGGACCTTTTTCCATTTTAGAAAGACACTGTTTAATAATAGATACACTTTCTTTCATTTCTTCTATTCTGCATAAGTACCTGTCATAGCAATCTCCATTTTTCCCAACTGGAATTTTAAAATCTAATTTTTCATAACCATCATAAGGTTGAGATTTTCTTAAATCCCATGGAACGCCTGATCCTCTAATCATCACGCCTGAAAAAGAATAATCTAAAGCATCTTGTTTGGTAACAACTCCTATATCTACATTTCGTTGTTTAAAAATTCTATTTTCTGTTAATAAACTTTCTAAATCATTAATTATTTTTGGAAATGTTTCACAAAATTCAGCTATATCTTCTTCCAAGCCTTGGGGTAAATCTTGATGAACTCCACCTGCTCTAAAATAATTTGCATGAAGTCGTGAACCAGAAACTCTTTCATAAAAACCCATTAGCTTTTCTCTTTCCTCAAATCCCCACAAAGTAGGAGTCAGAGCACCAACATCCATAGCTTGCGTAGTGACATTTAAGATATGACTTAAAATTCTTCCTATTTCACAAAATATAACTCTTATGTATTGGGCTCTAATTGGAACGTCTATTTCCAGTATTTTTTCGGTTGCTAAAGCAAAGGCATGTTCTTGGTTCATTGGAGCAACATAATCTAGTCGATCAAAATAAGGAACTGCTTGCATATAAGTTTTGCTTTCAATTAGTTTTTCTGTGCCTCTGTGTAATAATCCAATATGAGGATCAGCTTTCTCAACCACTTCACCATCTAATTCTAAAATTAATCTTAACACACCATGGGCAGCCGGGTGTTGAGGACCAAAGTTTAAATTAAGATTTTTAATTTTTTTTGTCATTATTTTCTAATTCTTCTTTGATATATTTGGTGCCTTCCCAAGGGCTTTCGTAATCGAAGTTTCTGTAGTTTTGTTCAAGTTTGACTGGCTCGCTAATTACTTTTTTTTGATCTTCACTGTATCTAACCTCTGTATGTCCTGTTAAAGGAAAATCTTTTCTAAGTGGATGTCCTTCGAAGCCATAATCGGTTAGTATTCTTCTTAAATCTGGATGATCTTTAAAAGAAACACCGTACATATCAAATACTTCTCTTTCCATCCAGTTAGC
>CABXVD010000040.1 GCA_902515625.1 uncultured Pelagibacteraceae bacterium
AAATAAATTTTCTTACACTAAAAAAAAGCTTGATTTATCAACGTTAATGACAAGTATAAATATTAATCAACAAAACCGGAGCTAAAATGAACAAAAAACAACTAATTGCAAAGCTTTCAGGCTCATTAAATTTGAGTAAAGCTGATGCGGAGCGAACATTTGATATAATTACCAACACTATTTTAGATGCTTTAAAAGGTGATGATTCAGTAAAAATTGCTGGATTTGGTACTTACAAAGTAGCTAAAAGAAAAGCTAGAGTTGGAAGAAACCCTAGAACAGGTGAACAAATACAAATTGCTGCATCTCAAAAGGTAAAATTTTTACCTGCTAAAGCTTTAAAAGAAGTATTCAATAAGTAGAAATTTTTTTAACAGCCTTAATATGTTTTATACACGTTAAGGCTGTTTCTATATGCAAATACCGCATAGCCAATTTTCCTAATCAGCGTTAGTTATTAGTTTTATTAAAAAATATAAACTCTGCTTTAACAGTGGAGGTCTTATGACTAAATTAATAAAAAGAATATCTGCACCACTTCTTAGTTTAATAATTCTATTAAATATGAGTAGTGCAGGAATGGCAGAGACAACTGTTTCTGCTGAAGTTCAAGCTATATTCAATTCACTACTATTTCTAATTTGTGGTTTCCTTGTCATGTTTATGGCTGCAGGTTTTGCGATGCTAGAGTCTGGTATGGTAACTTCAAAAAGTGTTTCAGTAATTTGTGCAAAGAACATTGGTCTTTATTCAATTGCTGGAATTATGTTTTGGTTATTTGGATATAACTTAGCGTATGGAATCCCAGAAGGTGGATACATTGGAACATTTACTCCATGGTCAGATGCAAGTTCAGTTGAAACTGGATATGCAGACGGTTCTGACTGGTATTTCCAAATGGTTTTCTGTGCAACAACAGTTTCAATTTGTTCAGGAGCAATGGCTGAAAGAGTAAAACTTTGGCCTTTCTTTCTTTTCGCAGCAATCTTAGCTGGAATTATTTATCCTATCGTAATGGGTTGGCAGTGGGGTGGAGGCTGGTTAGCAGAACTTGGCTTTTCAGATTTCGCTGGTTCGACTTTAGTACACTCAACAGGTGGTGCTGCTGCACTAGCTGGCATAATGCTACTAGGTTCACGATATGGACGATTTGATAGTAAAGGTGAAGCAAAAGCAATAAAACCTTTTGCTGCTTCTTCAATTCCATTAGTAACGGTAGGTGTATTCATCCTATGGTTAGGTTGGTTTGGGTTCAATGGTGGATCTCAATTGGCTATTGGAACATTTGATGATGCAGTGGCTGTGTCAAACATTTTTATCAATACTAATCTTGCTGCTTGTGGTGGTGTAATGGCTGCAGCAATAATAACAAGATTAATGTATGGTAAAACAGATGTCGTACAAATGTTAAACGGAGCAATCGGTGGATTAGTAGCAGTAACTGCTGAACCATTAGCGCCAACACCACTAGCTGCAATTTTCATTGGAGCTATAGGTGGTTTACTCGTTGTATTTGGAACAAAGTTATTATTCAGTTTCAAACTTGACGATGTTGTAGGTGCAATTCCAGCTCACATGTTTGCTGGAATATGGGGAACACTTGCAGTGCCACTAACAAACACTGATGCAAACTTTAGTGCACAAATAATTGGTGTGCTATCGATTAACATTTTTGTATTTGTCGTGTCATATATTGTGTTCTCAGTTATGAAAGCTACGTTTGGAATTAGACTAAGTAAAGAAGCTGAATCCAAAGGTACGGACGTAACTGAAACAGGTGTAATAGCATACGCAATACGAGACTAATTGCATGCAATATAGGGGCTCTTCGATCTCCATGTCGTTATCTCATTGAAGAGCTCCTAACAAAAAAGATTAACAAAATATCTCTCTCTTGTTAGTTAAAAAAAAGGCCCCAAAAGGGGCCTTTTTATACACATGTTAATTTCACATAACTCATTTGCTTTATGAGCAATTCTTTAAAGCACTCTCTTAATTAAAAGAACTTAGAAACAAGGAGAGATAACGATGAAATCATTTAAGACTTTAAGTTTAAGTTATGTAATATTTTTAATTTTTACTAGCTGTGCTACAGCAGAAACAACAATGTCTGCTGAAGGACAATATATATTTAATTCACTTGGATTTTATATTGGTGGCGTGCTAGTAGCTTTTATGGCTGCCGGTTTTTGTATGCTTGAAAGTGGTTTGGTTACTACAAAAAGTGTATCAACAATTGCGGCTAAGAACATTGGTAAATTTGCAATATGTTCGTTAATATTTTTTTTCTGTGGGTACAATCTAGCATACGGAATTCCAGAGGGAGGATTTATTGGATCCTTTTCAATGTGGAGTGATGCCTCTGAATTGTCAACTGGTTATTCTGATTATTCAGATTGGTTCTTTCAAACTATGTTTGTATGCGCTACTGCATCTATTGTATCAGGAGCTGTTGCTGAAAGAATTAAAATATGGCCTTTTTTTATTTTTGCAGCAATCATGGCTGGAATAATTTATCCAATTTCAATGGGCTGGCAATGGGGCGGTGGTTGGTTATCTACTTCTGGCTTCTCTGATTTTGCAGGATCAACTTTAGTACATGCCTGTGGTGGAGCCGCTGCATTAGCTGGTGTAATTGTTTTGGGTGCAAGAGAGGGAAGATTTAGTAGAAAAGGAGAGACTAAATCCTTAGTTCCTTTTGCTGCCTCAAGTATTCCTTTAGTGACTCTAGGAACTTTCTTGCTGTGGTTTGGTTGGTTTGGCTTTAATGGTTTTAGCCAACTTGCTATGGGAACCTTTGACGATGTTAATGCAATAAGTAAAATAGCAGTTAACACTCATTTAGCAGGAGCTGCTGGAACTGCGACTGCTGCACTTATATCAAGACTACTTGGTGGTAAAACTGATATAATTATGATGCTTAATGGTGCCTTAGCTGGATTAGTTGCTATTACTGCAGAACCCCTTACTCCAAGTCCACTTCTTGCAATCTTAATAGGAGCAATTGGATCACTAATTATGTATTTTGGCACTAAATTTTTAGAAAGCAAAAAAATTGATGACGTTGTAGGAGCAATCCCTGTTCATATGTTTGCTGGTATATTTGGAACTTTAATTGTTCCATTAAGTAATCCAGATACAAACTTTGGTACACAATTAACTGGTGTAATATCTGTTTGTCTTTTCAGTTTTGTACTATCCTACATAACCTTCAGAGGACTTAAAGAAACCATTGGTTTAAGAATTAGTGCTCAAGCAGAAAAACTTGGAACAGACGTAGCTGAAGTAGGAGTAAAAGCTTACGCAATAAGAGACTAGTTTTGTTGAATTTAAAGGCTTCTATTTAATAGGAGCCTTTTTAATTTGTGATACTTTTAAGTGTTTTTAACACTTCTTTAGCATGGTCTTTTACTTTGACGTTTGTCCAAGCTTTTAACACTTTACCTTTTTTATCAATTAAGTAAGTTGACCGAACTGTTCCCATAAATTCTCGACCCATGAATTTCTTTTTTCCCCAAACTTTGTATTTTTTCAGAAGTTTTAATTCTTCGTCAGCTAGTAAATCAAATTTTATCTTATATTTATCTTTAAATTTATCATGACTAGACAGATTATCCTTTGAAATACCATAAACTTCGCAATTCAATTTTTTAAAACTTGATAGAAGTTTATTAAAATCGTTAGTTTCAGTTGTACAACCAGGTGTGTCG
>CABXVD010000041.1 GCA_902515625.1 uncultured Pelagibacteraceae bacterium
TTAAATAAAAAGTTTCCTAATAAAATAATTTTATCAGGCGAGAAGGGTATAGGTAAATGTACTTTAGCTTATCATGTAATTAATTATATTTTATCCCTAAAAGAGGATCATAATTATGATACTAAAGATTATAAAATTAATAGTAAAAATAAATCATTTAAATTAATTAAAAATAAATCTAATCCTAATTTTACCCTCATCGATGTTGAGGAGGGAAAAAAAAATATTGATATTAATCAAATTCGAGATCTAATTTCTAATTTAAATAAATCATCATTTAATGAAAGCCCAAGGTTTGTTTTGATTGATAATATGAATTTACTCAACCTTAATTCTGTAAACGCATTGCTTAAAGTGATCGAAGAACCAAATGATAATATAAACTTTATTTTAATAAATAGTAACAAACGAGTGCTTCCTACCTTAAAATCAAGATGTATAAATTTTAAGATCTCACTTTCTCAAAATCAAGTCATTGAAATAGCCAACAAGATCATTAATCAAAATATTTATAACTTATTTAACAAAGAATTGATTAATTACTACACCACACCTGGACAGTTATTAAGGGTTTTAAAAATTTCAGAAGATTTTGATATAGATATAAAAAATTTATCATTAGAAAATTTTTTATCATTAATAATCAAAAATAAACTTTATAAAAAAGATAAAAAATTGATGGAATTGACTTACTCATTTATTGAAATTTATTTGAGAGATAAGGTTAATATTAAAGACATTAAAATATTAAATTTTTATACTTTTTTTTTAAAAAAAATTATTAACACAAAAATTTATAATTTAGACGAAGAGTCTATCTTTATGGAATTTGAAGATCGAATTTTAAATGGATAAAAATTTTTATATTACAACTCCAATATACTATCCTTCTGCCAGACCTCATATGGGTCATGCATATTCTAGTATAATTGCTGATTTTTTTTCGCGATTTAAAACTATTGATGGGTACAAAGTTTGTTTTTTAACTGGAACTGATGAACATGGACTTAAAATTCAAAGATCAGCTGAGAAAGAAGGCTTAGATCCGCTTAAATTTTGTGATCAAATTAGTAAAACATTTAGAGATTTATCTAAAACTTTAAATTTAACCAATACAGATTTTATACGTACGACTGAAGATAGACATAAGAAAACAGTTCAGCATTTATGGAAAGAGCTTCAAAAAAACGATGATATTTATCTTTCTAATTATTCAGGTTGGTACTCTATTTCAGATGAAGCTTTTTATAATGAAGATGAAATAGAAGAAATAGATGGTAAAAAAATTTCAATTAGCTCAAAATCTACAGTTGAATGGATAGAGGAGGAGTCTTATTTTTTTAGACTTTCTAAATGGGAAAAGCCCTTATTAGATTTTTATGAAAAAAATCCTAATTTTATTTCACCTGAATCAAGAAAAAATGAAGTAATAAGTTTTGTTAAGAGCGGACTTAAAGATCTTTCAGTAAGTAGAAAAACTTTTTCATGGGGTATACAGGTTCCTGGAAATGAAAATCATGTTATTTATGTTTGGCTTGATGCACTTACTAACTATATAAGTGCTTTGAACTACCCCAATAAAGAAGATAAATTATTTAAAAAATTTTGGCCTGCTTCAGTACATCTGATTGGAAAAGATATATTAAGATTTCACGCTGTATACTGGCCAGCCTTTCTCTTAGCAGCTAAAATAGAGCTACCAAAAAAAGTTTACGGTCATGGATGGATACTGTCAGGAGATGAGAAAATGTCTAAATCAAAAGGTAATATTTTAGATCCTTTACAAATTATTGATGAATACGGCTTAGATCCTTTAAGATATTATTTGATAAAAGAAGTTTCTTTTGGAAATGATGGTAATATATCTCAGGATAGATTGGAAGATTGTATAAATAGTGATTTAGCAAATAATTATGGCAATTTATGTCAACGTGTTACTGCATTTGCTATAAAAAATTGTGATGGAAAAATCCCAGAAAAAATCAAATTTGAGGAAGATGACTTAAATATCTTAAATAAATTTAAAGATAATTTAGAAAACATCAGATCTAAAATTGACCAACAAAATTTAAACTTTTATATCGATTATATAGTTAACTCACTCTTTGAGGCCAATAAATATTTTAATGATCAAGAACCTTGGAAGAAGAAGGATGATATTACTAGATTAAATACCATCGTTTTTACTTCTTTAGAAATTATTAGAAAAATAAGTTTTTTGCTCTATCCAATAATCCCAGGTTCAGTGTTAAAGGCTTTAAAAATATTCAATCTTGGAGAAAATGACATTAAATTAGAAGATATATCTAAAAATGAATTTTTAATTAAAGGAAATAGTATAAATAAAATAGACATACTTTTTAAAAAAATAGAAAAAGATAATGATTGATTCACACTGTCATCTTGATCATGAACCCTTAATAAGTGATCTTAATAACGTAATACAAAGATCAAAAGATGTGGGTATTAAAAAATTGCTAACCATATCAACATCAATAGATAGTTTTTCTAAAATTAAACAATTGATTCATAAAGACGATATTATTTATGGTACAGTTGGTATACATCCACACGAAAGTGACAAAAATGTTTTAACTTCCTCTCAATTAATTCAAAACTTTAAAGAAAATGAGAAAATTATTGGTATAGGTGAAACTGGATTAGATTTTTATTATAATAATAGCGATCGTGAGAAACAAATATCGAGTTTTAAAGAACACATAGAAGCTTCAATTGAGACAAAGTCACCATTAATTGTTCATTCAAGAAATGCAGAAAATGAGACATATGAAATACTTAATTCATATAAAAATAATGACCTTAAAATTTTAATGCATTGTTTTACGGGATCTAAAGAATTTTCAAAAAAACTTTTGCTATTGAACTCATATTTTTCAGCAAGTGGCATTATTACCTTTAAAAACTCTTTAGATTTGCAAAAAACTTTTAAGTTCTTGCCTCTTGAAAAAGTATTGATTGAAACTGACAGTCCCTTTTTAGCCCCTGTGCCAAATAGAGGTAAAAAAAATGAACCATCATTTATTGATTTTACAGCCGTTAAACTTGCACAAATTAAAGAAATACCAAAGTCAAAACTCATTGAAATAACTACAAAGAATTTTAATAAACTGTTCTTTAACTAATAGTTATGAAATTTATTATATTAGGTTGTGGTAGTTCAATGGGTGTACCAAGACCAGATGGTTTTTATGGTAATTGTGACCCAAATAATAAAAAAAACTATAGAACAAGATGCTCAGCATTGTTTCAAACTTCAGATGAGAATATTTTAATAGATACTTCACCAGACCTTAGACAGCAACTATTGAGACATAAAATTAAAAAGATAAATAAAGTACTTTATTCACATATGCACGGTGATCAAACTCATGGTATTAATGATTTAAGATCTTTTTTTATAAATAGT
>CABXVD010000042.1 GCA_902515625.1 uncultured Pelagibacteraceae bacterium
TTTAGCTATAAGATCTTTTTTAAATTTACCTATTTCATTTCCAAGTACAACAGGATGCAAAAAGCCAACACTTGGCGGTAAACTAGTAGAAAATTTTTAATAAAGAGCTGTTTCTTTTTTAATATATTTGTCAAGAGTTTTGATTAATACATTATCAGTTTTAGAAAAAAAATGATTTGCATCAGCGATTGTGTTGAATTCAACCTTTATACCTTTTTGTGCGCTGAGCCTTTTATCTAGTTCTGTAATATACTCTACTGGAACTAATTCATCTTTTTTTCCATAAACTACCATTCCAGATGTGGGACATGGTGATAAAAAAGAAAAATCATAAACATTAGGTTGAGGCGAAATAGCAATAAATCTATTTATTTCAGGTCTTCTCATTAATAGCTGCATAGCTATCAATGACCCAAAAGAAAAACCAGATACCCAACATTGTGAATTATCAAAATTTTCTCTTTCCAACCAATCCAGGGCAGCAGCTGCATCTGCTAGTTCTCCTTGACCATTATCAAATTCTCCATCACTTTTTCCAACTCCCCTAAAGTTTACTCTACAAACAGAGAAATCATTGTCCATAAATGTATGGAATGTATCTACTACAACCTTATTATTCATGGTTCCTCCATATTGTGGATGAGGTTGTAATACTAATGCTACAGGGGATGTATTTTTTTTACTTTTAAAATATTTAGCTTCAAGACGTCCAGCAGGACCTGGAATAAATATTTCTAAAATTTTGTTATCCATAAGCGCAATTGATTATTATTCTCAAAAAAAAGTTACGTTTATCACAACTGAGCGACAAAATGTTAGTTTTTTTTTTAAGTCTAAACTTGACCATTTTAGTCAGGTATGTATAAAAAGCCCACAATTTAAAGGGTAATATGAAATTAACATCAAAAGGTAGATATGCCGTTATGGCATTAGTTGATCTTGCAAGGTTTGATACTATTAATCCAGTGTCTTTGCGAGACATTTCATTAAGACAAGGAATTTCCTTAGATTATTTGGAACAAATTTTTTCAAAACTAAAAAAAAATCAAATTGTGAAAAGTACTAGAGGAACCCAAGGTGGATATGTTTTGTCAAAAAAACCAAACGAAATAAAACTTACTAATATTTTAAATGCAGTTGATGAAAAAGTTAAAACTGTTCAATGTAAAAAAGAGTCAAAAAAAGGCTGCAATGGTAAAGCAACTAAATGTGTAACACACAATCTTTGGGATGAATTAGAAACTCATATTAATACTTTTTTTGAAAAAAAAAGTTTACAGGATTTATTAAAAAATAATTCAGAACGGGTTAATTAAGATGGAAAATAGACAAAAGGAAATTGATAAATTAAAAGATTATAAATATGGCTTCTCAACCGATATAGAAAATACAAGAGCACCCAAGGGTTTAAACGAGGCTGTAATTAAATTTATTTCTAATATTAAAAAAGAACCAAAATGGATGCTTGATTTTAGATTAAAAGCTTTTGAAAGATTTAAACAATTAAAAGAACCAGATTGGCAAAAACCAAAATATCCTAAGATAGATTATCAAGATTTATATTATTATTCTGCACCTAAAAGTATGGATGATAAACCGAAAAGTTTAGATGAATTAGATCCTAAACTTTTAGAAACATATAAAAAATTAGGAATACCTCTTCAAGAGCAAGCAAGATTAAATGGTATTGCTGTTGATGCTGTTTTTGACTCAGTTTCTGTTGCAACAACTTTTAGAGAAGAATTAATTAAACAAGGTATTATTTTTTGTCCGATTTCAGAGGCAATTCAAAAACATCCAGACTTAGTTAAAAAATATTTAGGATCTGTAATTCCATTAACTGATCATTTTTTTGCAACTTTAAATTCAGCAGTTTTTACTGATGGTTCATTTGTATACATTCCAGAGGGAGTTCGATGTCCAATGGAACTTTCTACATATTTTAGAATAAACGCATCTAACACAGGTCAGTTTGAAAGAACTTTAATTATTGCTGACAAAGGAAGCTATGTTAGCTACTTAGAAGGTTGTACAGCTCCTATGAGAGATGAAAATCAATTGCATGCTGCTAATGTTGAATTAGTTGCTCTTGATGATGCTGAAATAAAATATTCAACAGTTCAAAATTGGTATCCAGGTGATAAAGATGGTAAAGGCGGTATATACAATTTTGTAACTAAACGAGGCTTATGTAAAGGAAAGAACTCTAAAATATCTTGGACACAAGTTGAAACTGGATCTGCAATCACTTGGAAATATCCTAGTTGTATTTTAAAAGGTGATAATTCCGTTGGGGAATTTTATTCAATTGCTATTACAAATAATCACCAAAAAGCTGATACAGGCACTAAAATGATCCATTTAGGCAAAAATACAAAAAGTAAAATTATATCAAAGGGAATTAGTGCTGGCTTTTCAGACATGACGTATAGAGGATTGGTTGATATTTCCTCGAAGGCATCAAATTCAAATAATTATACCCAGTGCGACTCTCTATTGATGGGGAATAAATGTGGCGCTCATACTGTTCCTTATATTAAAAACAAAAATTCAGAGTCCAATATAGCTCATGAAGCAACAACTTCTAAAATAAGTGAGGAACAGTTACATTACTGTCAACAAAGAGGACTAAGTGCAGAGGAGGCAGTTGGGTTAATTGTAAATGGGTTTTGTAAGGAAGTATTACAACAATTGCCAATGGAGTTTGCTGTCGAGGCACAAAAGTTAGTAGGGATTAGTTTAGAAGGAAGTGTGGGCTAATGTTAAAAATAAATAAATTAAACGCTAAAATAGATAATAAAGAAATTTTAAAAGGATTTTCACTTGATGTTAATCCTGGTGAAGTTCACGCTATTATGGGTCCAAACGGATCAGGTAAAAGTACTTTATCAAATATTTTGTCAGGAAAGAAAGGATATGAAGTTTCTGGTGAAGTTCTTTTTGAAGAAAAAGACTTATTTGAGCTTGAAACAGAGGAAAGAGCTCATAAGGGTATTTTTTTAGCTTTTCAATATCCATTAGAAATTCCTGGAGTAAATACAAATATATTTTTAAAAACTTCTTTAAACGCAGTTAGAAAAGCAAGAGGAGAAAAAGAACTTGATGCAATAGAATTCCTTAAATTAGTTAGAGAAAAGTCTAAAGAACTTAAATTTGACGAGGAAAAATTAAATAGACAATTAAATGTTGGTTTTTCTGGAGGAGAAAAAAAGAA
>CABXVD010000043.1 GCA_902515625.1 uncultured Pelagibacteraceae bacterium
AAAGTATTAAGTCTGTAAGTGATGATACTTACGATCATATTTATGTTGATTTAAACGATGATCAATTCTGTATTGATTTGGCATCGAAGAATATGGACTCGTTAGTAAGAATTTTAAAACCAAAAGGAGTTATTACTACACAAGTCGGTAGCCAAGATAAAAAACCACAGCAGGTTGAAAATTGGCTAAATGTTTTTAATCAAAATTTTGGAAACACAAAATTATCAAGAGTATACATACCCAGTTTTGATTGTTCTTGGAATTTCTCTTCCTCAATAAACCACTAATTTTCTTTTTTATTATTAAAATTTGTGAAATAATTGGTTTTAATTTAAGGAGATAATAATGAATACATTTAAAAAAACTATTGTAACAGTTCTTTGTTCTTTATTAATAATTGGAAATGTTTACGCTGATAAAATAAAAATTGGAACTGAAGGTGCTTATCCTCCATGGAATTCTAAAGACTCTTCGGGAAAGCTGATTGGCTTTGAAGTTGAATTGGCAAACTGGTTATGCATCTATATGAAAGCTGATTGCACAATTGTTGAGCAAGATTGGGATGGAATGATTCCAGCCTTACAAATGAGAAAATTTGATGCTATCATGGCTGGAATGTCAATCACAGATGAGAGAAAAAAAGTGATTACATTTTCTCAAGGCTATGCAGACGAAGTAGCTTCTCTTGCGGTAATGAAAGGTTCAAGCTTAGTGGGCATGGATACTCCGGAAGGTATAAACTTATCTTTAGGTGGATCAGATGTTAAAAAAGCTCTAAAAACTTTAACAGGCTCACTTGCTGGTAAAACAGTTTGTACTCAAACTGGAACTATTCACCAAAACTTTTTAGAGTCAGGTGATGTAGGAAGCGTAAATGTTAGAACTTATAAAACACAAGATGAAGTTAATCTTGATCTAACTTCTGGCAGATGTGATGTTGCACTAGCAGCAGCAGTTGCATTTACAGATTATGCAGAAAAATCTGGCAAACAAGTTGTTCTTGTTGGACCAACTTTTTCTGGCGGAGCATTTGGAAATGGTGTTGGCGTAGGAATTAGACAGGCTTCTCAATTTGGAGAAGGTTCATCTTTAGGTGATAGAGATGCTAAATTACTTAAAGACTTTAATGAAGCAATTGATCAAGCAAGAAAAAGTGGAAAAATTAGTGAACTAGCCATTAAATGGTTTGGTTTTGATGCTTCTATGTAATTAATTTAAGATTTGGCGACTATAATATATAGTCGCCAGTCTATATGGAACTTCTCGCATTTGGTAAAACTGGTTGGGGTGACGAACTATTTTATGCAACCCTAATGACTATAGCTGTATCTGTTTCAGCAATGTTTATAGGGTTTTTTTTTGCTCTAATATTTACACCTTTTAAACTTTCTAAATTTAAGTCTTTAAATTTAATAGGAAATTTTTATACAACAATTATTCGTGGTGTTCCTGAGCTTTTGGTAATTTACCTTTTCTTTTTTGGAGGAAGTGGTGCAATCATGTATGTTGCATCTATTTTCGGATATTTTGAATATATTGAAATTAATGCATTCATTACTGGATCTATGGCAATTGGAATAATTTCAGGAGCTTATTCTACAGAAGTTTTTAGAGGTGCAATTCAGTCAATCGACAAAGGTCAGTTTGAAGCTGCTAAGGTTCTAGGAATTAATAAATTTACTCAGTTTTATAAAATAATTTTACCTCAAATGTTAAGACTAGCTATTCCAAACTTAAGTAATGTTTGGCAAATTACTTTAAAAGATACCTCTTTAATTTCTGTGACCGGACTTGTAGAAATTATGAGACAGTCCTACATCGCAGCAGGTTCTACAAGAGATCCTTTATTCTTTTATTGTTTTGCAGCAATTTTGTATCTAATGCTCACTTATATCAGCATGAAAATTATTAACAGATTAGAGATTAAATATAACAGGGGGTATTAATGGATTTTGATTTAATGTTCACTAGTTTTCCTAAACTTTTAGGTGCAACTGTTATTACTCTAAAATTATTATCAGCATCATTATTTTTTGGATTAATCATTGGGCTTTTATTTGCAATCTTAAGATTAAACAAAAATATTTTTATAAATAAATTTGCTTATGGATATTCTTATTTGTTTCGAGGAACTCCTTTACTGGTTCAAATTTTCATAATTTACTTTGGATTAGGACAAATTGAACATCTAAGGTCAACATTTTTGTGGGTCATTTTAAAAGAACCTTATTGGTGTGCAATTATAGCTTTTACTTTAAATACAGGAGCCTATACATCAGAAATATTAAGATCAGCATTCCAGACAATAAACCCAGGTATTATTGAAGCTGGAAAAAGTTTAGGAATATCAAACAAAATAATATTCTATAAAATTCAAATTCCAATTGCTATCAGACAATCACTACCTGCCTATGGTAATGAAATAATATTAATGATGAAGGGGACATCCCTAGCAAGCACAGTAACTTTAATGGATTTAACTGGTGTTGCAAAATATATAATATCAACAACATTTAAGCCAATTGAAGTATTTATTGTTGCTGGAGGAATATATTTATTTATGACTTTTATTATTCATAATGTGATTAAGTTTTTGGAAAAAAAATATAGTTTTTCTCAATGACGATGCTTTCAGCAAATCAGATAAAACACTATAATGATAAAGGATATCTCTCTCGATTAAGTGCTTTAACCTATAATGAAGCAAAGGAGATAAGAAATGAAATTGAAAATATTGAAAAAAATTGGCCAGGTGCTTTAGACGGAATTAATCGTAATTATGTGCATTTAATTTCACCTTTATTAAATAAAGTTTGTTTAAATAAAAATATCCTAGACGCAGTTGAGAGTATTATTGGGAAGAATATACTTATTTGTGGTACTACGCTTTTTATAAAAGAAAAAAAGGAAAAGGGATTTGTTAGTTTTCATCAAGACGCAAAATATATAGGTTTGGAGCCTCATAATTGGGTTACAGTTTGGCTAGCAGTTACTGACACAAACGAAAACAATGGTTGTATGAGAATGTTGCCAGGCTCTCATAAAGAAAATTTAAAATTTCATGAGGAAAAATTTGATAAAAACAATTTGTTAACACGTGGTCAAACAATTAAAGATGTTTCTTTGGATAAAACAGATCCTGTAATTCTTAAAGCAGGAGAAATATCATTACACCACC
>CABXVD010000044.1 GCA_902515625.1 uncultured Pelagibacteraceae bacterium
AACCTAGTTGCATATTTAATTTACCAATAGAGTCAAATGATAAACCCTTATTTGGGTCCTTTATTTGAGAATAAGAATACCCTAAATCAAATACAACACCTTTGATGTTTTCGTTTTTTAGTTTTAGATTATTTAGTTGGCTAAACTTTATATTTTTAAACTTAAACCTATCCTCAAATTTTTGTTCAAGTTTTAAAGCAATCTTTTCACTTTCATGATCTCTGTCTAATGCAATTACTTTGGTTTTATCAAATTCTAAGATTTTATTTGAGTAACCACCTTGGCCAAATGTGCAATCAATAAATGTGCCGCCATATTGAGGGGAAATAATGCTAATAATTTCTTTTAGCAACACCGGGTAATGCTTTTGCATCAATGGTGTTATGGCGGCGTCCATTTATTTCTTTGAAGACCATTAATTTTTTTGTCTTCTCAAGAATGCTGGAATTTCAAGATCATCCTCTTCTTCTACTTCTGAGGATAACAAATCTTCTGGACTTGAATTTTCTGATTCGGAACTAAATAAATCTGGAGAATCTGAATCTACACCAAATTCTTTTAGATCGTTGGAAACATCTTCCTCAACATTTTCTGACACATTAGTCTCATCTTGTGTCTCAAAAGCTTCTTGTGTAAAAGATTTCTCCATCTCATTTACCGATGAGTCTTCGATAATACTTTCTTTCTTAGTATTTGAGCTTTGCAGAACCTCTTCATTTGTAATATTTGTATGACTTGTTTCACCCTGTTGCTCCTGAACTATTTCATTTTCAAGCTTTAATGCATTGGCCCCGTGTGTAATTGGGGTTGAGGCTGTTGTACTTGAAAAATTAAAAGATGCAGATGATCCAATATTTGAAAAATCTGAATAACCAGGGTTACGGTTGTGAATTCTATGAACCATATTAACAACAGATTTAGACTCTGGTTGTTGACCATCAAGAGAAGTTGCAACAATTGAAACTCTTATTTTACCATCAAGCTCTGCATCTGTTATTGCTCCAATTATCACCTCTGCATCAGTATCAACCTCTGATCTAATTTTGTTAACTACCTCGTCAACTTCAAAAAGTTTTAGATCTTTACCACCTGTAATGTTTACTAATAAACCTCTGGCTCCCTTTAGAGTATAATCATCAATTAGTGGATTATTAATTGCCATTTCTACTGCTTGCATTGCACGACCTTCACCTTCAGATTCTCCAGTTCCCATCATTGCTTTACCCATTGAAGCCATAACAGTTTCAACATCAGCAAAATCTAAGTTAATTATACCAGGCCTTACCATCAAATCTGTAACACTTTGAACGCCATGCATTAAAACGTTATTTGAAAGATTAAAAGACTCTTCAAATGTTGTTTGTTCGTTAGCTATTTTAAAAAGGTTTTGATTAGGAATAACAATAATCGTGTCAACGTGTTTTCTTAATTCTTCTAAACCATGTTGTGCTCTTCTCATTCTAGAGGGGCCTTCATATAAAAATGGAAGAGTCACAACACCTACCGTTAAAATATTTAATTCTTTGGCAGCTCTTGCAATGACATGAGCAGCACCAGTGCCTGTTCCACCGCCCATACCAGCAGCGATAAAAACCATATTTGCACCTTGGAGAGTGTTTACAATTTCATTTAAAGACTCGTCAGCAGCAGCTTGTCCAATATCAAGTTTTGCACCTGCACCCAAACCTTTTGTTAGATTTAAACCTATTTGAATTCTAGATTTAGCTTTACTTAACTTTAAGTCTTGAGCATCAGTATTGACTGCAATAAACTCTACTCCTTGCATATTATTTTCAATCATTTCATTTATTGCATTTCCTCCAGCACCACCAACTCCTAAAACTAGTAATCGTGGCTGAAGTTCTTTTATCTCTGGTGCTTTAAAGTTAATTGTCATCTTTTGTCCCCTATTGTTTGTTTTGTTGAAGCTCCCATTTAAGATTAGCTCTATTAATATTCGCTTTTTTTCTTGCATTTACCTTAAATTTTTCAAATGCTGTTGGTTCCCATATTTGAAAAGTTTGACCTTGCCCAACAAACAACATGCTATTTTTAATTTTGGTGTGTTTTAATAATTTAGATGGAAGTGATATTCTGCCTTCACTATCAAATTGTAAATTAATACTTTCAGCTAAAATAGATGTAGCAAAATAATCCCTTTTTTCGTCAAAAGGATTTAAAGAATCTATTACCAAAGAAATTTTTTCAATTCTGTCTTGGGAACATGCTTCTATAGAAGAATTATTAAAAGAGGGATAACAAATTACTCCGTTGTAACCTAGATTTGATAAGTGTGACCTAAAACTAGCAGGCACAGATACTCTCCCTTTTTTGTCTAATTTGTTTTCGTATGTTGATAAAAACATAAAACATAAATTCCTTTATTCCCATATAATTGGGAATTTATGGGATATTATGGGTTTTACAACTCAACGTCAATACCTAATATTTTAGTGCTATTATTCTTTTATTGAGTAAGAAAATTGTCTCTAAATTATATAAATGAGAACAAACAAAGAAACTTATCTTTTACAGTTTATGAAAATTATTTTTTATTATTAATGTTGAGCGCCAGATAAACTATAAGCCGGGTTCTGTCATTTAAACTTATCATTTGTCTAGGCTTAAGATCACTCTTAAGCTCAAGCAACTAACCCTGATGACTAGCCAAGGAAGGCTTTTAGTTTTTCAACAATGTCATCTCTACTTAGTCTTGCTCCCAGTGGGGTTTTCCAGCGTTCATTGTTACCAATAGAACCGGTGTGCTCTTACCACACCTTTTCACCCTTGCCATGTTATGGCGGTTTATTTTCTGTGGCACTATCCCTAGGGTTGCCCCCGCCAGGTATTACCTGGCACTGTTTCCTTGTAGAGTCCGGACTTTCCTCTTTAACAAGTTAAAGCGATAAGTCGTTTATCTGGCTATTGTAACTTATAACTAAACTCTAAAATATCAAGAAAATTTATTTGAGCTTTTTTGTTAGGT
>CABXVD010000045.1 GCA_902515625.1 uncultured Pelagibacteraceae bacterium
AATACGGAATAATAACAGCCGCAACTGCCATAAACATCATCATTGCACTTGCTGCTGATAATCCTACTTGACTTTTGTGGAAAGCAGCTTGTGTCATGAAAAGTGCTGGCATAGTTGTGGATATACCTGGACCTCCTTGTGTTAAGGCTACTATGAGATCATAACTTTTAATTGATATATGCACCAAGATCACAAAACTTGTAAAAAATACTGGTCTCATCATTGGAAGTAATATTTTCCAATAAACAGTGAATAAACCAGCGCCGTCTATTTTAGCAGCTTTAACAATTTCATCCTCAACTGATCTTAAGCCTGCTAAAAAAAGAGCCATTACAAAACCAGCAGATTGCCAAACACCAGCAATAACAATGGTGTATATAGCCATTTCTCTATTAACCAACCAATCAAAAGTAAAGTTTTCAAAACCCCAATCAATAAACATTTTTTGAAGACCTAAACTTGGATTTAAAATCCATTTCCAAGCAGTACCAGTAACAATAAACGAAAGAGCCATTGGATATAAATAGATTGTTCTTAAAACTCCTTCGGCTCTTATTTTTTGGTCAAGAAAAATTGCAAGAATAATTCCAATCACGATACAAAAAATCAAAAATAGCGCAGTAAATACTAGTAAGTTATCAACTGAAATTAGCCACTTACGAGAAGCCCATAATTTAACATATTGGCCAACACCCCATAGTTCATATTTAGGTAATATTTTTGAATTTGTAAAAGATATATATAAAGTCCACAGCACAAAACCATAAACAAACCATCCAATTAACCCGATTGCTGGGGCCATAACAATTTTAGGTAAATTTTTTTCTAGCCACTTGAACATTATAAATATTTTTTATGATTAAAAAAAAGGCCACTTAGTTAAAAGTGGCCTTTTAATTTTTATGAACTACATATTAGCTAAAACTGAGTCAGCTAATGCGTTTGCAGCATCTACTGAAGACATATCAGAATTAAAATGTTCTGTAATTATATCTTGTAGAGCAGCCTTCATGGTATTTCCTTGTGCCATACCATGAGCAAAACTTGGAACAAGTCCACCTTTTGCACCTGCAGTTTTAATATCTGCATTAGATGTTTTTGCACACTTATCAAATTCATCCATTGATACATCTAGACGAGCTGGTATTGAACCTTTGTAAAGGTTGAAAACTTTTTGGAAGTTTTTACCCATCATTAGTTTAGCCAATAATTTTTGACCAGCTTGTTTGTCTGGATCACTAGACTTATAGAAAATAAAACTATCTACGTTATACAAGTAACCATTATTTGAAGGAGTTGCAGCACAATAATAATCTACACCTGGTGTTTTACCGGCAGCTGTAAACTCTCCTTTGGCCCAGTCACCCATAATTTGGAAACCAGCTTTACCTTCGATAACCATACCAGTAGCAACGTTCCAGTCTCTTCCTGGGCTACCTTCGTCAGTATAACCTTGCAGTTTTCTCATTTGATCAAAAACTTTAACTGTAGTTTCGCTTCTCAAACAACTTTCTTTTAAATCTACATAGCAATTCTTGTAATAGTTATTACCACCTAAGCCCATAGCAACTGCTTCAAAAACTGTAGCATCTTGCCAAGCTTGTCCACCGTGAGCAAAAGGAATAATGCCAGCAGCTTGTAACTTGTCAGCAGCAGCATTTAATTCATCCCAGGTAGTTGGAACTGAAATACCATTTGCATCAAATACAGCTTTATTAGCCCACATCCAGTCAATTCTGTGAATATTTACAGGTGCAGCACAATAAGCTCCGCTGTTATTTTCACATTTGTGAATAGCTGCAATCATAGGATCTAATAAATTATCCCAACCTTCAGATTGAGCAATTGAGTCTATGTTGTAAGGAGCTACTACACCCTCTTGGTCATACTCTTGGATTGTTGGACCTTTTATTTGTGAAGCAGATGGTGGATCACCAGCAACAATTCTAGCTTTTAAAGCTACGTTAGCGGCATCTCCACCACCACCTGTTACAGGCATATCTAACCATTCACCACCATTAGCAGCAAAATCATCTTTTAATACTTTCAAGGCAGCCGCTTCTCCACCTGATGTCCACCAGTGCAATACCTCAATTTTTGGTCCTGCATATGATGAAGTAGATGTGAAAGCAAATGCTATCAAAGCAATTATTAATTTTCTCATATCTTCCCTTTTGTTATTTACTTTTTTTTATAAAAAACGACTATAGGTAGAATAAAGAGTAAAAGTAAATTAAAAAAAAATAATACAACTCATGTTAGAATTCTTATTTTAATTTTTAAACAAGTTTATTTAAGCGTTATAAACATACATTTATTTAATGGTTCAATTAAAAGTTGAATTACTAATATGTTGCACTTCTGCCTAATCTTGCTGCACCTCTTACACCACTAGCATCACCAAATTTTGGTTTTAAAAAAACACCTTCATATTCTTTTCCGATGACAAATTTTTTCACTAATGAATCAACTTCAGCCAAAAAATCGATCTCATTTGAAACACCGCCACCAAAAATAAAAGCATCTGGATCTAAGATATTTATTATACTTGAAAGAGACATAGCTAAATTGACTTTGAAATCATCTATAAATCTTTCAGCGTCTAAATCATGTTTTCTATTTAATTCAAAAATCTCATTTGCTTTTAAATTTTTGCCAAATGCTTTATTGAATCTTTTAGCTAAACCAAGTCCTGATACAAAGCTTTCTATTTCTGCTTCTCTAGGATTATTTGAGTCAAAGTTTTCTTTTTTTGCAGCAAAGTAGGGAATTTGATTATGACCCCATTCGCCAGCAACACCATTTGGGCCACTAACAATTTTTTTATCAATTACTAATCCACCACCAACACCTGAGCCTAAAA
>CABXVD010000046.1 GCA_902515625.1 uncultured Pelagibacteraceae bacterium
AAGACCATAATTAAATGTGATACCCAAAAAAAGCTGAGGCCAATAAGTTATTCTTTTCATTAATGGATATGTAAAAGCCAATGGCATAGATGCCAATGCCATTAAAATAGTAAATTTATTGAAATTAATTAAAACTAAAAAAGCAATAAAGCACAAAATTATAGAATAAATAAATGCCAATTTAACTGATACCTTTCCTGATGCTATAGGTCTATCTTTGGTTCTTTCAACTTTTTTGTCAAAATTTTTATCAACTATATCATTTACTATGCATCCTGCAGATCGCATTAAGATAGATCCAGCTAAAAATAGAAAACTATAAAGAAAGTAATTTAATAAACTTGAATTGAAATTATAAGCTATAGTTAGCCCCCATATACATGGCCAGAACAAAAGCATAAAACCAATAGGCTTTTTAAATCTTGTAAGTTCGATAAATAAGTTTAATCGGTTCATAATTTACTTGTAAATAACAAAGCCTAGTTTCATAATCAAATTGATTCGTATGATTATAGATTACACTGTTACAGCATTAATGTTTCCTGCAATACCTTTGTTAATGGGTGTTTACAGTAATAGGTTTCACACATTAAGTGCTTTAATTAGAAAAATTCATGATGCCCATGTTTTTGAAAAACACACTCCACCTGAGTGGAAAGCACAATTTATCAATCTTAATAAAAGAATAAGTCTTTTAAAATTCTCAATGGTATTTGCTGCTTTTGGCTTTTTATTTAATATGCTGACTGTTTTTGGTCTTTTTTTAAGTGAGATTTTTATCGCTAGAATTATTTTTGGATCATGTTGTTTGTCTATGATTATTTCTATTATTTTTTTTATAATTGAAATTCAAGTCTCCACTAATGCTTTGAAACTTCATATGTCAGATATGGATATTTATGAATAAATTATCTGTTTAAGGTTTTATAACAGCTGGACCAGTAAGCAACCTGCCTTCTAAATCTTCATGAGCTTGTTTAACTTCATCAAGAGAATATTTTTTTGAAATATCTATTTTAAACTTACCAGACAAAACAGCATCAAAAACTTTTTTTGCTGACTCTAATAATTCTTCTCTTTCAATAGTGTAATGAGCGATGGAAGGACGTGTAAAAAATAAACCTTTAGCATTAATATGTTTTTTCACATCAATTGTGTCTACATAACCAGATGCATTTCCAAAAGCTACCATCATCCCTCTGATTTTCAGTACTTCAATTGAACCTTCAAAAGTTTTTAAACCTACGCCATCATAGACAACATCAATTCCATTTTTTCCAACAATTTTTTCAACTTCTTCTACAAAGTCTTTATCGGTATAATTAATTACATGGTGACAACCATTTTTTTTTGCAATCCCCTCTTTTTCTTTAGATCCAACAGTACCAATAATTTCTGCACCAATAGAATTGGCCCAAGGACATAAAATTTGCCCTAGTGCTCCAGCTGCTGCATGATAAAGAACTTTGTCACCTTTCTTTAGTGGATATGCTCTGTGTAATAAATACTCAGCTGTAATACCTTTTAAAGTAACACATGATGCAACCTCGTCCGAAACTCCATCTGGAACTGGAACAAGTTTATTCTCTGGCATAATATGTTTTTCTGAATATGCACCAATAGGCATAGAAGCATGGGAAACTCTATCTCCTACTTTAAATAATTTAACCTCAGGACCTACTTCTTCAATCACACCGCAGGCTTCAAGGCCAATTCCGCTTGGAAGTGGAATAGGGTAGAGCCCCGTTCGGTGATAAGTATCTATATAATTTATTCCAATAGATAAGTTTTTAATTAAAACTTCATTAGAATGAGGTTTGCCAATTTCAATGTTTTCAACTTTCAATACATCAGGACTTCCAAATTTTTCTATTTTAACAGCTTTCATAATTTATTTTACAAATGTACCACTATGATAATCCTGAACTGCTTGCAAGATTTCTGCTTTAGTATTCATTACAAATGGACCACCTCTTGCTATTTCCTCATTAATAGGCTTGCCAGAAACCACCAAGAACTTAGCATTTGATTTAGCTTTCACTATTAAATCTTCACCTCGAGTTAAGATTATTAAAGTACTATCTTTAATATCATCGTGTTTATTTTTTCCAATTTCAATTTCACCATTTATTAGATAAATAAAAGTGTTATGAGTTGAAGGTAATTTATAGCTAAATAATTTATCTTTGGTCAGCTCAACATCAAAATAGATTGGCTCAACATTATGACCTTTAACAGGGCCTTCAGCATTTTCAAAATTTCCAGCTATAACTTTAACCTGTTTATCTTTATCTTTATGAACACTCATTTTCTCTGCATCTATGTAAATATATTCAGGCTTACTCATCTTTAATTTAGCAGGCATATTAATCCATAATTGAAATCCATGAAGTTTGCCTTCTTTCATTGCGGGCATTTCAGAATGAATTATTCCACTTCCGGTTTTCATCCACTGAACATCTCCTGCCGTCATTCTTCCTTCACCCCCAGTGCTATCTTTATGCTCAAAATCTCCAGCTAACATATAGGTTACTGTTTCAATTCCTCGATGAGGATGGGGTGGAAAACCAGCAATGTAATCCTCACTATTCTCTGATCCAAACTCATCTAACATCAAAAATGGATCAAAATAATTTGGTTCTACACCAATACTTCTTTTTAATTTAACTCCCGCTCCATCAGATGCAAGGATAGGGTCAATAATTTTACTGATTTCAATGTTATTCATTTTAACGATATAAGAATTTATTAGAGTATATCAAGTAACTCTCCAAGTTGTTT
>CABXVD010000047.1 GCA_902515625.1 uncultured Pelagibacteraceae bacterium
GCTTTAATTTAAATGCAAATACTTTAATTACAAATCTTTTAAAAGGTAATGATAAAAAAAGAAATAATATTTTTCAAAATAATATTGCTTTAAATATAAAGTTAGATGAAGTTTCTTTAGATGAAATTAATTATATATCAGATTTAAAAGGAAATTTATTTATTAAAGATAATAGTGTCGTAGATGCTACTTTATCTGGACTTTTTGATGATAAAAAAAATATATCATTTTCAATTAATAGTGATGCTGAAAATAACAAAATAACTACACTATACTCCTCAAAAGCAAAACCATTAGTTGAACGATATAAATTTATTAAAGGATTTGATGAAGGGTATTTAGATTTCTATTCATCTAAAAAAGATAATATTTCTATATCTAAACTTAATATTTATGATTTTAAATTGAAAGAATTATCAGTTTTAACAAAAATCCTTACTCTAGCTTCTCTACAGGGAATTGCAGATATTTTATCAGGAGAGGGAATTAGATTTGATGAATTTGAAATGAATTTTAAAAATCAGGGAGATCTAATGACAATTGACGAGATTTATGCAATTGGTCCTGCAATTTCAATATTAATGAGTGGATATTTACAGGATGATAAACTAATTAGCCTAAGAGGGACACTTGTGCCAGCAACCACTATTAACAAAACAATTAGTTCAATACCAGTTCTTGGTAAAATTTTGGTTGGAGATAAAACAGGAGAAGGGGTTTTTGGAGTAAGTTTTAAGATTAAAGGGCCACCCAAGAAGCTAGAAACTACTGTAAATCCAATTAAGACATTAACCCCAAGATTTATAACTCGTACTATAGAAAAAATTAAAAAAAATTAATTTAGCTCAACTTTAATGTGTCTTTTTTTTCCTATAGATAACTTGAGGTAATTTTCTTTAAAAAGATTTTGATCAATAATAAATTTTTCGTCAGATATAGTATTATCATTAATTTTTATCGCATTTCCTTTTATAAGCCTTCTAATCTCACTTTTAGAATTTTCTAATTTAGACAGTAAAATAAGATCTAAAACGTTAATTTTTTTATCAATATTTTCTAATGATATATTTACAGAAGGTAAATTTGAACCAAGTGAATTGCCAGAAAAAGCCTCTTTAGCTGCTTGTTCTGAGTTCTTCGCTGCCTTTTCGCCATGAAGCAAAGAGGTAGTTTTATTTGCAAGCAAAATTTTTAATTCATTTATGTTATTTTTTTTTAATTTTTCTATCTCGACAATATCAAGATCAGTAAACATTTTTATAAATTTAATCACATCCCTGTCATCAATATTTCTCCAAAATTGCCAGTAATCATAAGCTGATAAAAATTTTTCATCTAACCAAACTGCACCGTTTTCTGTCTTACCCATTTTTGCACCTGTGGCTAAAGTAATTAGTGGAGTAGTTAAACCAAAAGTTTGATTATTAGAGTATCTTTTAATAAGCTCAACTCCGTTTACAATATTCCCCCATTGATCAGAACCACCAATTTGTAAAACACAATTTTCTTTTTTATTTAATTCTAAAAAATCATATGCTTGCAAAATCATATAATTAAATTCCATATAACTAAGTGATTGTTCTCTATCCAATCTCAATTTGACACTATCAAATGTCAACATCCTATTGATAGTAAAGTGTTTTCCAATATCTCTTAGGAAAGATATGTAATTCAAATTTTTTAACCAAGAATAATTATTTACAAATATTGGTTTTGTGTTCGGATCATCATTATCTAAAAATTTTTTAAGAATATTTTTAATATTTTGAATATTTTTTTCAATTTCTTCTTCGCTCAAAATTTTTCTAGTTTTATCTTTTCCTGAAGGGTCACCAATTCTAGTAGTTCCACCACCAAGTAAAACTATAGGACGATGTCCATTTTTTTGAAGTAATCTCAAACACATTATTTGCAGTAAGCTACCAACATGTAAACTCTCTGCGGTACAATCAAAACCAATGTAAGCTTTGATTTTTTCTTTATCTAGTAGATTTGATAATTCATCTTCACTAGTACATTGGTATAAATATCCACGATCTTTAAATTCTTTTAAAAATTTATTCATAAGTCTATAGTTACAATATACAAATTTTTAATAAAAAGAATATCAATGAAACAAAAATTATATACATCTATAGGATTAATGAGTGGAACTTCAATGGATGGAGTGGATATTTCAATAATACAATCTGATGGGCAATATCAATTTTATAACATTTTAGATGAGTATTTTGCGTATGAAGTCGAACTACAGGCAGAGTTAATTAAATTAAGAAACTTAGTTTTAAGCGAGAATGATTTATTCAAATATTCTAAAGAATTGGGAAATCTAGAGAGAAAAATCACTATTTTTCATGCAAAAAAGATAAACCAAATATTATTAAAATATAAGCATGAAATTGATCTAATTGGTTTTCATGGCCAAACAATATTTCACGAGCCAGAAAAGAAAATCACAAAACAACTTGGAGACGGAAAGCTACTATCTCAACTATTAAAAAAAAAGGTAGTTTATGACTTTAGACAAAAAGATATTAAAAATGAAGGACAAGGAGCACCTCTAACACCAATATTTCACTATCTCATATCTAATAAAGTGAATGAAAAATTCAAAACTGGATTTCCTATAGGATTTATAAATATTGGAGGAATAACAAACCTTACTAAGATTATAAGTATTTCCAATAATTTTGAGGATAATATAATCGCTTATGATATTGGGCCTG
>CABXVD010000048.1 GCA_902515625.1 uncultured Pelagibacteraceae bacterium
AAGATCGGATGTTAGATTTTCATTTCCATAAATAAATAATTGACCCATATGTGAAACATCAAAGATACCAGCATGAGATCTTGTAAATTTATGCTCTTCAATAACACCTTTACTGTATTGAATTGGCATCTCATAACCAGCAAATTCAACAAACTTAGCTTGACTATCTTGATGTAATTTATTTAAAGATGTTTTTTTAATTTCCATACTAACTCTATCGTACCCATCTGTATATTTGCCTGAGAGTTTTACTCCTTCGGCGAGAATCTAATCTCTTTCCAGAGTTAATATGTTACGGTCCTTTTACCTGAGAGTTTCCTGGGTGGTTGCTCCTTCGGTGCCACATTAAATTGTGATCTCTCCCGTTAGGAAATATTCTATCATATATTAACCAATGTCAATATTTTAAGCAGTCTTTTTTTCTAAGGAATAAAGATTGTAAAATTGAAGTAATACTGCAAAAATTACAATTGCACCTCCAATAATCACTATAAATGGTGGCTGTTCATTAATAAACATCCATGCCCAAAGCGGTCCTAAAACTGCCTCTGTCAACATTATGATTCCAACCATAGCAGATGGTGTTCTTTGAGCACCAATTGTAATTAAAATAAATCCAAATCCTAATTGCATAAAACCTGCCAAGAAACCTAAAAAAATATCATGTGCAGAAATTAAAATTTTTCCAGACATTAAAAACCCAATGGTTAGAGCAAAAACCCCAGCAATAAATTGAGCAGGAACCATATCTACATAAGGATATTTTCTTACAACTAATATTAAAACTGCAAACGAAATTGGCATTATAAATGCAGCAATATTACCTGTCATTTGACCAGGAGATAAAGAGTTTCCTACCATCAACAAGATACCAGAAATTGCTAATATTATAGAAGTAAGTGTGATGACTGAAATTTTTTCCTTTAAAAAAAAATATCCAAAAATTGCTAAAAAGATTGTTTGAGTTTGAATAATGAAATTAGCATTTGCAACAGTAGTGTTATACATCGCAAAAACGTAACCACAAAAACCAAACGATAAAATAAAACCTCCAATAAATCCTGGAAAACCTAAATTATAGAATGAACGAAATACTTGTTTTTTATAAGTTATGATTAAGTAAAGACTAATTATAATTAGAAAAAAAACAGTTCTCCAAAATAAAATTTGCCAAAGGGTTGCTCCCTCAAAAGATTTTACTATTAATCCACCAAAGCTTAAACTACATGCACCCAGAAATACTAATAAGGGTCCTGGTAATTTTCTGATTATATTCATCAAATTTGATTAAGTAAATTTTTTGTCTCCATTTCATACATTTTAAATAAAGTTTCTGCATCAGATAATTCTATTTCTTGAAACTTCACTTTCGAACCTGGTGCTATTTGAACCAAACGGTCATAATCAACGCTCGCTACAACTCCAATTTTTGGATAACCACCAACTGTACCATGATCAGATAGCATAATTATTGGATTGCCATCAGCTGGAACTTGGATCACACCCTTGACCAAACCCTCAGACTTAATATTAGTATTTAAAATATTTTCAATTTTTGGCCCCTCAAGTCTCATCCCCATTCTATCAGATAATTTTGAAACAATAAATTTTTTTTCAAAAAATATTTTTTTTCCCTCCTCTGAAAAATAGTCATAATTTGTTCCTTTAATAACTCTTATATTTTCAATTTTACTGTTTATATAATTTGCTTTTTTAAGTGTTTTGTCTGAATTAATTTTTAACAGATTAATCTTTTGACCAGTATCTAATTTCTTTCCACTATTTGAACCTATATTTGCTTTAGTATTAATTGAACAACTATTCCATTGAAAGTTAAGATCAATTTCAGACCCTATTGCAAAATAACCATAAACAGATTTGTTTGTAGAAATTATGTTAATTTCGTCCCCATTTTCTAGCTTATAGCTCTGATAACAATTTCCATCGATTTCATTATCTTTTTGTTTGATTTTAAAAATTACATCCCCAGTAATTACAAAATTTAATTGATCACCCGTATATCTTAAATGTGGGCCCTGATAAGCAAATTCAATAACAGGAGCAGTCAAATGATTGCCAACTAATTTATTTGCTAAAAGGAAATTTCGGTTATCCATTGCACCACTAAAAGGAATTCCAATATGATATAAATTTACTCTTCCTTTATCTTGGAACGTTGTATTAATACCGCCCCTTAATATTTCAAAATAATTACCTGCCATTTCTACTATCATATTCTTGTCTTGAAATTTTTTTAAAAATAATTGTATCTCCAGGATTAATTAAATTTGGATCTCTCTCTTTACTATCATCAAATACTTTTAGAGGAGTGTTTCCAATTATATTCCAACCGCCTGGGCTGTCAAAAGTATAAATATTTGCAAATTGTTCAGTTATGCCGACTGATCCTTGGGGTACTTTTACTCTTGGAGTTTCTAAACGTTGAATTCTTAAATTTTCATCTATATCTCCCAAAAAAGGCATTCCGGCAATAAAACCTGTCATATAACAAAAATACTCTTTATCAAAAAACTTTGTCAAAATTTCCTGATAACTTAAATTTAATTTT
>CABXVD010000049.1 GCA_902515625.1 uncultured Pelagibacteraceae bacterium
ACAACTACAAGGACCTACATCAAAAGACATTATGGTAAAACTTTTTGGAGAAAGTATTAAAGATCTTAAATATTATTGGTTTAGGGAATATGATTTAGATGGCATACCATTAATTGTTTCTAGAACTGGCTGGTCTAGTGAGTTTGGTTATGAATTATTTTTAAGAGATGGATCTAAAGGCAATGACTTATATGAAAAGATAATGACTGCTGGAAAAGAATATGGTCTTGAGCCTGGCCATACTTCTTCAATAAGAAGAATTGAAGGAGGAATGCTTTCCTATCATGCTGATGCTGATATTAATACTAACCCATTCGAATTAGGTTTAGATCGTTTAGTATCTCTAGATAGTGACATTGAATTTATTGGAAAGGCAGCTCTTAAAAAAATCAAAGCTGACGGTATAAAAAGAAAACAAGTTGGTTTAGAGATTAATTGTGAACCACTATCTGGGCCTAACACAACTTTCTGGTCTATAAAAAAAGATAACAATAAAATTGGAAAAGTAACATCTGCTGTATATTCGCCAAGATTAAAAAAAAATATTGCACTTGCAATGATAAATATTGAAAATTCAGAAATTGGAACTAGTCTTGAAGTAAACACCAATAAAGGTAATTTTGAAGCTATAATAGTAGAAAAACCTTTTTTTGATCCAAAAAAGAAAATAGCTAGTAATTAAGTTTTAATTTTGTAACCTTTTTTTAAGTAGTACAGACACTACAGTTACACATATTACTAAGAATAGAACCATTAGGCTAACACTAATCCATATATTAAAGTCAGAAACTCCATAAAATGCATATCGTAAACCATTAATTAAATATACTACTGGGTTGAAATAAGTAACCGTCTGCCAAAATTCTGGTAGCATATCTAAAGAATATAAGCTTCCACCTAAAAATACCATAGGTGTAATTATGAGTGTTGGCACTATTGACATTTGTTCAAAGTTAGAACTCATCAATCCAATTAAAAAACCAAATAGAGCGAATGTAAAAGCAACTAGTACTAATAAAAATATCATTAATAATGGATACATCACTTGAACTTCAACAAAAAAGGTAGCAGTTATAAAAATAACAACCCCTACTATCAAAGTCTTAGTTGCACCTGCTCCTACAAATGCCAAAACAATTTCAAATGTAGAAATTGGAGCTGCAAGAATTTCGTAAATTGTACCGTTAAACTTTGGAAAAAATATGCCAAAGGATGTATTACTTATAGATTGTGTCAGTAAAGTAAGCATCAGTAAGCCTGGAACTATATATGATCCGTAACTAATACCATCGATTTTTTCTACATAGCCCCCAATCACTGAACCAAAAACAATAAAATATAAAGAAGTTGAAAGTACTGGAGAAAACAAAGATTGCATTAATGTTCTTCTGAAACGATCCATTTCATGTAAATACATGGCTCTAAATGCATAATAGTTAAATTTCATTATTTTCCTTTACTAAACTTACAAATATTTTCTCTAACGTAGTTTGTTCGGTTTTAAGATCTTGAAGTTTCAAACCTGCGTCCTTTAAATCTTTTAGCAAATTAGTTATGCCAGTACTTTCTGCGTTAACATTATAAGTATAATTAACCGATTTTTTATCATCTCCTATTTCTAAATTATATGTTCTTAAGCTATCAGGCACTTTATTTAAATCATTTTGAAGATTAATAGTTAACTTTTTATGACCCATTTTTTTTAACAATTCATCTTTTTTATCTACAACAATAATCTCTCCTTGATTAATTACAGCTACTCTATCCGCAATTGCTTCAGCTTCTTCTATGTAGTGAGTTGTTAGAATGATAGTAACTCCAGTCTGTCTTAACTCTTCAACCACATTCCACATATCTTTTCTAAGTTCAACATCTACTCCTGCTGTTGGCTCGTCTAAAAATAATATTGAGGGCTCATGAGATAAAGCTTTAGCAATTAAAACCCTTCTTTTCATACCACCTGATAATTGATTTAATCTTAAATCTTTTTTATCCCATATACTTAAATCTTTTAATATTTTTTCAATATGTTTTGGATTTGGTTTTTTCCCACTTAATCCTCTTGAATAAGAAACGTTGTTAAATACTGTCTCAAATGTCTCTAATGTAAGTTCTTGAGGAACTAATCCAATTCTTGAACGGGTTTCTCTATAATCGTCAATAATATCAAAATCTTCAACAGTAACTTTTCCTGATGAGGGTGTTACGATGCCACAAATAATACTTATCAAAGTTGTCTTACCAGCACCATTTGGTCCTAGAAGAGCAATGATTTCACCTTTTTTAATATCTAAATTAATTTTTTTTAAGGCCTCAAATCCATTGTCATAAACCTTTGATAAATCTTTGATTGTGATTTGATTAGTCGACATTTAGATGAGTTATATAGAGACAATTTGTGGGATTACAATAAATTTTAATTTGTTATAATTTCATAAAATGAAAAATATTTTTATCTCTTTTTTGTTTTTATTTGCATTGAGTGCCAATGCTATGGAAAAGGAAACAACTTTTAACCAAAAGCT
>CABXVD010000050.1 GCA_902515625.1 uncultured Pelagibacteraceae bacterium
TAAAAAAATGCAAGAGATTGCATCTGCTATTCAAATTGGTGCTAAAGCATATTTGGCAAGACAATATAAAACAATAGCAATTGTTGGTGTTGTTGTTTTGGTAATTGTTAGCATAGCTTTTAGTCCATTAGTTGGTGTAGGATATTTAATTGGTGCTGCTTTATCTGGTATTGCAGGTTATGTTGGAATGTTAGTATCTGTTGAAGCTAATGTAAGAACAGCAGAGGCTTCAAGAAAAGGTTTAGCTCAAGGCCTTTCCGTTGCTTTTAAATCAGGTGCCGTAACTGGTATGTTAGTTGCAGGTTTAGCATTATTGTCAATAGCTGTTTATTACTATCTCTTATTAAAATTAAATGTTGATGAAAGAGAAATTGTTAATGCTCTTGTTGCATTAGGTTTTGGTGCTTCTTTAATTTCAATTTTTGCAAGGTTAGGTGGTGGAATTTTTACAAAGGGAGCTGATGTAGGTGCTGATTTAGTAGGAAAAGTAGAAGCAGGTATCCCAGAAGATGACCCAAGAAATCCAGCTGTTATAGCTGATAATGTTGGTGATAACGTAGGTGATTGTGCAGGTATGGCAGCAGACTTATTTGAAACATATGCAGTAACTATTGTTGCTACAATGGTTTTATCATCAATCTTCTTTGTGGGTGATTTAAATATGATGATTTATCCATTAAGTATTGGTGCTGCATGTTTGTTAACTTCAATACTTGGTACTTTTTTTGTTAAATTAGGTAATACTAAAAATGTCATGAATGCTTTGTATAAAGGTTTTGTAGTATCTGCTGTAGCGTCATTGGTAATTTTATGGCCTGTGACAGACCATGTAATAGGTTTTGCAAATGAATATACAGTTAATGGCAAAACTTTTAATGGCATGAACCTGTACTATTGCGGAGTTATAGGTTTGGTAATTACAGGATTACTAATCTGGATAACAGAATATTACACAGGAACTAATTACAGACCTGTTAAATCTGTTGCTTTATCATCAACAACTGGACATGGAACAAACGTTATTCAAGGATTAGCTGTATCAATGGAAGCTACAGCAGTTCCAGCTCTAATAATTGTTGCAGGTATTCTTATCACTAATGCAATTGCTGGACTTTTTGGAATTGCTATCGCAGTAACTACCATGCTTGCATTAGCTGGTATGGTTGTTGCATTAGATGCTTATGGTCCTGTTACTGATAATGCTGGTGGTATAGCGGAAATGTCAAATTTAGATAAAAAAGTAAGAAAAACAACTGACGCTTTAGATGCAGTTGGAAACACAACAAAAGCTGTAACAAAAGGTTATGCAATTGGATCAGCTGGTTTAGGTGCTTTAGTTTTATTTGCTGCTTACACAGAAGATATTAAACATTTCTCAAAAGAAGCTGGCTCAGCTCTTGAGGGTATTGTTGTAACTTTTGATTTATCAAATCCTTACGTTGTTGTTGGTTTGTTAATTGGTGGTATGTTACCCTATTTATTTGGTTCAATGGGAATGCAAGCTGTCGGTAGAGCAGGTGGAGCTGTAGTTGTTGAAGTAAGAAGACAATTTAAAAAATATCCAGGAATAATGAAAAGAAAACAAAAACCTGATTATGCAAAATTAGTTGATTTATTGACAGTAGCAGCAATTAAAGAAATGATTATTCCATCTTTATTACCAGTACTTTCGCCTGTTGTATTGTATTTCATAATTTTAGCTATTGGTGGTCAAGTAGCTGCTCTTGCTGCTGTCGGAGCAATGTTGTTAGGAGTTATCATAACTGGTCTGTTTGTTGCTGTTTCAATGACGGCAGGAGGTGGAGCCTGGGACAATGCAAAAAAATATATAGAAGATGGTAATCACGGTGGTAAAGGGTCCGAAGCTCACAAAGCTGCAGTGACTGGCGATACAGTGGGAGATCCTTATAAAGATACTGCAGGACCTGCTGTTAACCCCATGATTAAAATTACAAATATTGTAGCTTTACTTTTGTTGGCTGTTATCGCTGGCTAATAGCTTTTCTTTTTTTGGCCCTCTGACCTAGAGGGTCATTAATTTTTTGTCTCATACTTGACATAAAATTATAAACAAATGAACTTTTTTTGAAACCAGCCTCTGTTGTTGCTTCAACTATTTTTATATTTTCCATATCATCTTTATTGTAAAAATCTTTTTTTTTAAGTATTCCGTATTTATCAATTTCCAGTACCAGAACATCATTTTTAAAAATTTTCATTCTTCCAAGATTTTTTAGTTTTGATTGGGTTTGTTTTCTCTCAATATAAATCCAAATATCATTGTTAAATTTGCTTTTAGTTGACGGCAATCCAAGAATATTTTTGATATCGTTTTTA
>CABXVD010000051.1 GCA_902515625.1 uncultured Pelagibacteraceae bacterium
AGAATCTGTAAATCTATCAATAAGAATAATTTTTTTATTATAATTTTTTTTTATTAAACTAATATTTTCACTTCTTGATGATAAAAATAACAACAGATCTGTATCTTTATTAAAATTTGATTTATTATTTAACATTAGTCTCCTGATTTTCTCTGAATTTTGACTACCTCCAGGTTCACGTATTTTAATAAAACTAATTTTTTTTTGTTTTAAATATCTTGCAACAGTAGCTAAATGGTGGCTCTTTCCACTCCCTTCAATCCCCTCAAAAACAATTATAGGTTTTTTAGACATCACCCCAGATTAAATAGTTAATTGATTTAATTAATCTGGATATAAAGTTTACTTTTTTAACCTCTTTCGATGATAATAGGTCATATTCGCCAACCAATTCTTGATCGTAAACTACTTTTAATTTTGCAATTTTTTGATTTTTTTTAATTGGAGCTTCTACAGGTCCCTCGTATTTAACAACAACTTTTAGTAATTTTTTTTTAGCTTTTTTAATAGTTTTATAAATATCTTGTTCTGTATAAGCTTCGACAGAGTCTTGTTTACCAAGCCAGACATCAATTTTTTGAAAAGGTTCATCAGATTTAGCAATTCTGACTAAGTCATAATTAGTTAGTCCATATATTAAAAGTTTGGTGCTTTCTTTGGATCTTGAATTTTTTGTATTAAAACCACTACCTACAGCTATTAATCTTCTACCATTTCTCTCTAAAGAGGATGCTAAAGAATATTTTTCTACAGCAAGATAACCTGTTTTAATTCCATCAGCCCCAAGGTTTTTATAAAGTAGAGGATTTCTATTGCCTTGGGTAATTGGATCACCTCCAGTACGATCCCATGTGAATTCTTTTTCAGCAAACATTTTGTAAAACTCAGGGTGTTTTTCAATTAGATATCTAGACATAATCATTATGTCTCTTACAGTAGAATAGTTATCAGGATCATTGATACCTGAAGAATTTGTAAAATTTGTATTTTCCATACCAATTTCTCTAGCTTTTGCCGTCATTAACAAAGCAAATTCATCTTCTGTACCAGCTATACCCTCTGCTAAAGCTATACACGCATCGTTACCTGAAGCAATAATTATACCTTTAAGTAAATCTTCTACAGAAACTTGATCTCCAACCATAATGAACATAGAAGAATAACCTGCAGTAGATAATCTCCAAGCTTTTTCAGAAATAATAAATTTTTCATCTAAACTCAAATCTCCCGATTTGATTAAATCAAAAGCTATTATTGAGGTCATAATTTTTGTCATTGAAGCTGGGTAAATAGACCTGTCTGGTTCTTTTTCGTACAAAATTTCACCTGAATAATAATCCTGAAGTATTGCAGTTCTTGCTTTAACGTCAAAATTAGCATGAGAAAATGAATATATAAATAAGCTTAGGAAAAAATAAATTATTATTTTATTAAGCATCTTTTAATATTTCCAAGTTTTCAAATTCTAATAATTTTATTTCATCAAATGAACTTTTAAGTTTTTTTATATCATTAAATGGGCCTAATAATACCCTATATTTAGTCTGTGATAATTTTTTTATTAATGGATTTTTCAAATTTGTCTCTTTTTTAATTCTTAAAATCATATTCTCTGCTGAGTCCTTATAATAAAAATCAGCAATCTTAATTGAATATAAAAATTTATGTTTCTTTACTTGATTTTTTTTATTTAAGTCTGCTCCTAAATTATCAATTGTAATTCCATCAACAGGTGCCTTTTCAGCTACATTTTTTTCTTCATCGAATGTTTTTGCTTTTTTAGCAATAAATGTGGATTTTTCAGATATAAGAACGAGATCAACGAAAGGCTCACTTAAATCAATAGATAATTCATTAGCAATTCTTTTTGTTATTACTGAATTGTAAAAATCTGAAAATTGAACATTATTTGCAATAACTTTAGCAATGATTGATTTATCATTTAAAGGATTGGTAATTTTAACAAATGAATTTTTTTTAATTTTTTTGTGAAAAATAACTAGAGCTCTATTATCAATTTTTTTAGATATTTTGCTATCCTTTTTAAGCTGTTCATCATAAATTAACGTAAAACCTGTATTGCTATATTTTAGATAATTAGTGTAATTTACTACTTTTTGGTTATCACCAAATTGTTGACATGCTGTTAAAAATAAAATTAATAAAATAGTTAAAAATTTATTGAAGTTCATTTTTAAATTTATCTTTTAAAGTACAAACAGCTAAAGCAAATCTTAA
>CABXVD010000052.1 GCA_902515625.1 uncultured Pelagibacteraceae bacterium
TTAATAGTTGCGGCACATCCTGATGATGAAATTCTTGGTTGCGGAGGAACTATTATGAAATTGAAAAAAAATAATGAAAATTTTAAAAGAAAAGCTCCTGGTAGAAATAACCACAATTTTTATGACAAATGGTGTTTCAGCTCGGGGTAGAAAAAAAAATAATGAAATTAAAGAAAGAAAAAATTCGTGTTTAAAACTTTTTAAATATTTATCCTTACCAGAACCTACTTTTTTGAATTTTCCTGATAACCAGATGGATAAAACTCCATTAATCAAAATTGTTAAAAAAATTGAAAATAAAATTAGATCTTTAAATCCCTCAACTTTAATCACTCATTACTCACATTGTTTAAACGTTGATCACAGAATTACTTTTGAAGCGGTAATTACAGCCTGTAGGCCAATAAATAAACTAAGTGTTAAAAAAATTTTGAGTTTTGAAATTCCTTCTAGTACAGATTGGGCGCTATTTAAGGATAAACAATTTCATCCAAATTATTATATAGATATTTCAAAACACATAAATGATAAAATAAAAATGATAAATTTTTATAAAAAAGAATTAAAACACTATCCTCATAGCAGATCTATAAAAGGCATAAAATCTTTGGCAAGTTTCCGTGGAGTAAGTTGTGGTGTAAAGTATGCAGAAGGTTTTTACCTAAACAGATCTCTTGACTAAAACTAAATGCAAAATATCGTAAAAAAATTATTTAACAAAAATTCACCTCCAGTTTTGATTGCAGAGATATCAGCTAATCATAATGGTTCAATTTTAAATGCAAAAAAATTAATACTTGCTGCAAAAAAAAATGGTGCAGACATAGTAAAGCTTCAAACTTACGAACCAAAAAATATGACCATAAACTCTTCTAAGAGAGATTTTTTAATTAATGATGGATTGTGGAAAGGTTTTAGACTTTGGGATTTGTATAAAAAAGCGCAAACTCCTCTTAAGTGGCAAAAAGAATTATTTAATTATGCAAAAAAAATTGGGATCCCTTGCTTTAGTACACCTTATGATGATGAAGGTGTTGAGCTACTAAAAAAACTTGATAGTAAATTATATAAAATTTCTTCATTTGAAATGAAAGATATTTCGTTGGTTAAAAAAATTTGTGAAATAGGAAGACCAGTAATTATTTCAACCGGACTGGCTAGTTTAAAAGAAATATCAGAAGTATACAAAGTTGCAAAAAATTCTGGATGCAAAAAACTAGTTCTGCTTTATTGTGTAAGTTCATATCCTGCAAAAAATACAGATTTTAATTTAAATAACATTAATATTTTAAAAAACAAATTTAAATGTGAGATTGGTTTTTCTGATCATTCAACTGACAATACTGTAGCAATGCTAGCTGTTTCTCAGGGAGTAAGAATAATTGAAAAACATATAGCTTTAGAGGGTCAAAAAAAAGGTTTAGATATAGAATTTTCAATAAGAGGAAAGGAAATTAAAAAATTTAGAGATGATATTGATAAAGCTTGGGTACTAATGGGTAAAAAAAAATTCTTAAGAACGGGTAATGAATTAAAAAATATTAAATTTCAAAGATCTATTTATGTAATTAAAAATATCAAAAAAGGAGAAAGACTGACCAGCAAAAATATAAGAAGAATTAGACCCGGGTATAGTATGCCAGCAAATAAATGGGAACTCTTATTGGGAAAAAAGGCAAAAAAAAATTTACAATTTGGCTCAAGGATAACAAACAAAGACGTACTATAATTAAATCTTAAATTTTTTTTTGTAAAATTTAACTAATTTGTCAAAAAATGATCCAAATCTCTTAAACCTAATTTGTCGGTTTCTTTTTCTATATTTCTGCTATGTAGTCTATTCATTAATCCAAATGGCTCAAAAGTTAACTCAATAACTGATCTAGGGATTTTAGTAGTCTTGTGATGAGAGTGTATGCCATGTGTATCAAATATAATTATATCTCCAAGATCACCGTAGATGCTATCAAATTTACTTACACTAATATCTGGGAATCTAGTTTCTGAATAATTTTTCCATTTTTTAATATCTTTATGTGATTTTTTTAAATAGTACAAAGGATGAGTAGACAAATTTTTATTGTTAAGCCAAATATAAATTTTTAATCTTGTACCCTTTGTATCATGATGAGGTTGCCATGCTCTATCTGTTGCCGTTACTTCTC
>CABXVD010000053.1 GCA_902515625.1 uncultured Pelagibacteraceae bacterium
TTGTGACAATTGTAATTCTAGAGATATTTTTCACTGCATCTACCTCTGCAACCGCTAAAGATTCAATATTATATCCTCGGCCAGAAAATAGTCCAACTACTCTTGCAAGTACACCAGCTTCATTATCAACCCAAACTACAAATATGTAAGTATCTGATCTCTCTTTTTTAGTCGGAATACTGTAAGCTGACTTAGATTTTGGCATTCTATTTAGACTAAGGCTTTGCCTTTTCCCTTGATTTTATTCTCTTCTTGATCATTGGGTCCTAATATCATCTGATTGTGAGGTTTTCCTGAAGGTATCATTGGAAAGCAATTTTCATTTGGATCAACATGACAATCAAAAATCACTGGACCATTATAATCTATCATTTCTTGAATTTTTTCATCTAATTCAGATGGGTTTTCTGCTTTAATTCCCTTGCAGCCATAAGCTTCAGCCATTTTTAAAAAATCAGGAAGTGCCTCAGAGTAACTCTCTGAGTAGTTCTTTTCATGTAAAAGTTCTTGCCATTGCCTTACCATCCCCATGTACTGATTATTCAGAATAAAAATTTTTATTGGTAAATTATATTGAACTGCAGTGGACATTTCCTGCATTGTCATTAATACAGATGCTTCACCAGCGATATCAACTACCAACTTTTCTGGATGAGCAATTTGTACTCCTACCGCAGCTGGTAAACCATAGCCCATGGTGCCTAAACCACCTGATGTCATCCATCTATTTGGTTTATTGAATTTATAATGTTGTGCTGCCCACATCTGATGCTGACCAACTTCAGTTGTTACATAAGTATCTTTATCTTTTGTTAACTCATATAATCTTTGAACTGCGTGTTGAGGTTTAATACTATCATTACTGTTAATAAAATTAAGAGACTCTTTTTCTCTCCACTTTTGTATTTGTTCCCACCACTTAGCAATATTTGATTTATTAGATTTGCTATGGCCGTTTTTTGTCTTCATGATTGTTTTATTTACTTTACCAATTACTTTTGCAACGTCACCTACAATTGCAAGATCGACTTTAATAATTTTATTTATAGAGGAAGGATCTATGTCGATATGAACTTTTTTTGAATTTGGTGAAAATTCATCTATTTTTCCAGTAATACGATCATCAAATCTTGCACCAATGTTTATTAAAAGATCACAATCATGCATGGCATTATTTGCCTCGTAAGTTCCATGCATACCTAACATTCCAAGGAATTGATTATCATCACCAGGATATGCACCTAAACCCTGAAGTGTAGAAGTTATTGGAAAACCTGTTAATTCTACAAATTCTCTTAATACATCACTTGCTTTAGGGCCTGAATTAATTACTCCACCACCACTATAAATAATTGGTTTTTTTGCATTTTTTAATAAATCTATTAACTGATCTATTTGTTTTTGAGAAAATTCATTTTTTGATTTTCCATTTAATTTTTTTTCTTTTTTAGGTTTTTTATATTTAGTTTTAGCAAATTGAATATCTTTTGGAATATCGACTAAAACTGGACCTGGTCTTCCTGTGGTTGCAACTTTAAATGCCTCGTGCATTATTTCTGATAAATCATTTATATCTTTTACTAGCCAATTATGTTTTGTGCAGGGCCTAGTAATACCTGTGGTATCACATTCTTGAAATGCATCAGTTCCAATTAAATGTGTTGGAACTTGGCCAGAGATACAAACTAAAGGAACCGAGTCCATATAGGCATCTGTTAAAGCAGTAACAACATTTGTTGCACCAGGTCCAGACGTAACTAAAACAACTCCAGGCTTGCCTGATGATCTTGCATATCCCTCAGCAGCGTGGCCAGCACCTTGTTCGTGTCTGACTAAAATATGCTTAATAGAAGCGTGATTTTTAAGTTCATCATAAATTGGTAAAACTGCTCCACCAGGGTATCCAAAGATATGTTCTACCTTTTGATCTTCAAGACATTTAAAAACAATTTCTGCACCTGTGTATAATTTTGGCATTTCGCAATCTAGCTGAAGTTGTACTGATTGGTCAAGTTTTGATTGAGATATTTAAATTTTTTTTAAAAAATTATTTAACTCATTTGGTTTTAATTTGTACCAAGAATTCATATTTCCTCTTGCCCATGTGCTTTGTCTTTTAGCATATTGTCTAGTTTTTATTG
>CABXVD010000054.1 GCA_902515625.1 uncultured Pelagibacteraceae bacterium
GCTACAGATGCCTTTTTATATTAAATATTTTTCATTAGTCTATTAAATAACGATGTAAATTGATTATTGTTAATTTGGATTATTAAATTATAAACTTTAAAATCCATGAGTAACGATAAATATATACATTCTGATGTTGAAGATAGAATTTATTCTTATTGGGAAAAAAATGGTCTTTTTAAACCTAAAGAAAATTCTAAAAAGTTTTCTATAGTAATACCTCCTCCAAATGTAACTGGCAGTCTTCATATGGGTCATGCTCTGAATAATTCTATTCAAGATTTATTGGTTCGATATCATCGTATGAATAATTACGAAACTTTATGGCAACCAGGGACTGATCATGCTGGTATTGCTACCCAAGCCTTAGTTGAGAAAAAACTTAGTTCTGAAAAAATTGATAAAAACGAAATTGGTAGAGAAAAATTCATTAAAAAAGTATGGGAATGGAAAGACCAGTACGGCGATATTATTATTAATCAATTGAAGAAACTTGGTTGTTCTTGTGATTGGTCCAGAAATGCCTTTACGATGGACGAAAATTTATCAAAATCTGTAATAAAGGTTTTTGTTGATCTATATAATAAAGGTTTAATTTATAAGGATAAAAAATTAGTAAATTGGGATACTGTTTTAAAAACAGCCATTTCAGATTTAGAAGTTGATCAAAGAGAAGTAAATTCAAAAATTTATTATATTAAATATCCAATTGATGGAACGGATCAATTTATAACAATTGCAACCACAAGACCTGAAACAATGTTGGGTGATACAGCAATCGCTGTAAATCCAAAAGATGATCGTTTTAAATCTTATGTTGGTAAAACTGTTACAATCCCAATTGTTGGAAGAAAAATAAAAATTATAGAAGATGATTATGCAGATCCTGAACAAGGAACAGGTGCTTTAAAAATAACTCCAGCACATGACTTTAATGATTATGATGTAGGTCAAAGAAACAATCTTGAAATAATAAATATTTTTACAGAAGCTGGTAAAATTAATGATAATGCCCCTAAAGAATATATTGGTCTAGATAGATTTGAGGCAAGGAAAAGAATTTTAAAGGAATTAAAAGATAAAGAGTTTTTTGAAAAGGAAGAAAATATTAAAAATAAAGTTCCTTATGGAGATAGATCTAATTCAATCATTGAACCTTTTTTAACAGAACAATGGTTTGCTGATGCTGAAAAATTATCAGTAAAAGCAAAAGAGGTAGTTAATTCTAAAAAAACTAATTTCTTTCCAGAAAATTGGTCCAAAACTTATTTTCAATGGATGAACAATATAGAACCCTGGTGTATTTCAAGACAGTTGTGGTGGGGTCATCAAATACCTGCTTGGTATGGTCCTGATAATAAAATTTTTGTTGCTTACAATGAAGATGAAGCAAAACAATTAGCTAACAAACATTATGGTAAAGATGTCGAGTTAAACAGAGATCCTGATGTTTTAGATACATGGTTTTCTTCTGGTCTTTGGCCATTTGCAACACTTGGATGGCCTGGTGATAAAAAATTTGTTGAGAAGTTTTATCCAACATCAGTTTTAGTAACTGGTTTTGATATTATTTTCTTTTGGGTTGCAAGAATGATTATGTTTGGAACTGAATTTTTAAACAAAGAACCTTTTAAAGATATTTATGTTCATGCTTTAGTTAAAGATGAAAAAGGACAAAAAATGTCTAAATCCAAAGGCAATGTTATTGATCCTTTAGATCTGATTGAAAAATATAGTGCAGATGCTCTAAGATTTACGCTTCTTTCAATGGCTTCACCTGGAACTGATGTTAAACTTTCTGAAGATAGAGTTAAAGGTTATAGAAATTTTTTAAATAAATTATGGAATGCTAATAACTTTTTAATCACCAATGAATGTGATTTTAAAAATACTGATCAAATTCCAGATTTAAAAGTAAATATTAATAAATGGATATATTCTGAGTTAGCAGCAACTACTAATAAAATTGTTAAAAACTTAGAAGATTATCGATTTGATGAAGCAGCTAAAAATGCTTATCAATTTACTTGGCATTCTTATTGTGATTGGTACCTAGA
>CABXVD010000055.1 GCA_902515625.1 uncultured Pelagibacteraceae bacterium
ACTGTGTGGTGGTAACTTTTTCTCAACAAACATTTCATGTTTTCTAGTATCAGGATTATATTTTTTAGCTGAAAGTTTTACCTTAGCCTTTTCGCCTCCAGCAGGTTTTTTTACATAATAAAAGAAAGAACTATCAGGCTTAGCTTCAGGAACTAGTCGTACTTTTACATGTGTTTTTTTTGCCATATTATTTCAGTTCTTTTACAATTTTAGAAATCCTAACTATTTTATTTTTTAAATTTTCAGCTTTTATAGATTTATCTGCCATTTCGTCAAGCTTTAAAGAAACTTCATTATTAAGTATCTTTTTAACACCATTAATAGTCATACCCTGTTCTTTTAAAAGGAACTTAACTTTCTTTAATAGATTAATTGTTTTTTCATCGTAATATCTTCTATTAGAGTTCAATATTTTTGGTTTAATTTGCTTAAATTGTGTTTCCCAAAATCTAATTACATGAGTTGGAAGAGTACCATTATTGTTTACTTGAAGTTTTAAAATTTTTGCAACCTCTCCAATAGTTTTATAAGCGCTTTCAGACTTATTCATTTTCTCTCATATTAATAAATTCTTTAAATTCTTTTGACGGCTTAAACAAAACAACCTCTCTACTAGATATAACTTTTTTTTCTTTGGTTTTTGGATTTCTTCCTATTCTTGATTTCTTTTGTCTTATAGAAAAAGTACCAAATTTGGATAATTTTAATTTTTTTTCAGATTTAATATTTTTGACTATTGTTGCTAAAAAATCATCAATTAGATTTTCTGAGATTTGCTTGGAAAAACCAAGCTGCATATAAACTAAATTAACTAAGTCTTTTTTAGTTAAGTTTATTCTCATTTTAAATATTATGCTTTATCTTTTCTATCAAATTACCTTTAACAATTCTATGGCAAACATCAAGTGAGTTTGAGAAACCTACATAATCAGTTCCTCCATGACTTTTAACTACTGGTGAATCTAGGCCAATAAAAATTGCACCATTATACAATCTTGGATCAAGTCTTTTCTTAAATTTCTTTAAATTTGACATATTTAATAATGAGGAAATTTTACCTATAATATTTCCAGTCATTGTTTTTTTTAATTCACTAGTAATAAAATTTGCTGTACCTTCAGCAGTCTTTAAAGCTACATTTCCTGTAAAACCATCAGAAACAATTACATTTACATCTCCATCCATAAGATGATTTCCCTCAATATAACCTGCAAAATTATAATTGTTGGAATTTTTTTCATTTAAAATTTGAAAGGTTTCTTTTATTGTTTCGTTTCCTTTTAATTCTTCAGATCCAATATTTAATAGCGCTACATTAGGTTTATCATCAGGATATAATGACGTGTACAAAGCAGCGCCCATCATGGAAAAATCCATCAAATTTTTTGAACTACACTCAATATTTGCACCTAAATCTAATACTACACTCATCCCTTTTTTATTTGGCCAAAGGGCAGACAGTGCTGGTTTATCAATATTTTCAATCATTTTTAAGTTCAGTTTAGCAACGACTAATAAAGCTCCGGTGTTTCCAGCTGATATAACTATATCCGCCCTCTTATCTTTAACGCTCTGGATAGCAAGCCACATACTAGTTTCTTTGCCTCTCTTTGCTCCCTCCAAGGGACTATCAGTACTCTTTATAACTTTATCTGTATGAATAATTTCATAAAATTTGTTATCAATTTTATTTTTAATTAATTCTAAGATTTGATTTTTATCTCCAAAAATCTTGTAAAAAATATTTTTATTAGATTTATTATTTAGAATAATTCCATCAATAATTTTTTTAGGAGAACCGTCGCCTCCCATTGCATCAACTGCAATTTTAATCAAATCTGACATTTTAGTGATATATTATACTATTCTTTTGGGTCTAAAACTTGTCTTCCTTTATACATACCAGTTTTCAAGTCTAGGTGATGGGATAGCCTATATTCACCAGATTTTTTGTCTTCAACTATATTTTTAGTTGAATATTTCATAGTTTGAGCTCTTCTCATCCCGGTTCGGGAAGGGGTTTGTTTTCGTTTAGGT